>CAZBZA010000397.1:0-3626 GCA_964495865.1 uncultured Lentimicrobiaceae bacterium | reverse complement strand
ATTAGCCTGCCAACGCTCTGCCTTTTAAAAGCATTTTTAAGATTGTACGAAACCAGAGGCCCGGCTTCAGTTAGCCCATATCCTTCGTAGGTATTTATTCCTGCAGCCCATAGAATATTTAACACTTCGGGTTGTAACGCAGCACCACCACAAAGCATTACTTTCATATTTCCACCCAGGAAATTCCGTAGTCCTTTGAAAACCAAACGGAACAGAAGGTTCTTTAATGAAAGCATTTTTTTTACCGGAACTGCTTTTTCATTTTTAGCCAGTCGCAAAGCCAGTCGCGCCAGCCAGCCATTGATTCCTTTCGCTTTGTAAATCTCGCTTTTTGTGTTTTCAACAATGCGTTCGAGCACAAGCGGCACCGCCAGCATCACATCAGGTTGTTTTTGTTTTAGGATTACCGGCAGCGAAGCTATGCCTTCGCAGTAGCTAACTTTTATGCCAAGGTGCTGGAAACTGTAATTTACTGTTCGTTCAAAACTATGCGCCAGAGGTAAAAAACTTATACTATGATTACATCCGGCGAAATGATGCGATTTGCAATAATACACCAGGTTAAAAACATGATTGGCATGCGAAAGCACAACTCCTTTCAGCGGTGTATTTGAACCCGATAGATAAATAATTGAAGCCGGATCATCAGGTTTAACCGAAGCTTTCAATACTTCAAGTTCCTGGCGATTCTCTTTGCCTTGCTCCAGGAAATCTTCATAGGAAACAGCGCCTTCTGTTCGGTCAAAACTTACAATAAACTCCAGGGAACATTCACGGAGTTGCTTGATTTTGCGTAATACCGATTTGTTCGAGATAAATGCTATCCTTGCCTCAGTTTGAGCTAAAATGCTTGCCAGTTTAGGAACATCAACTCCCGGATACAATGGAACATGCACAGCACCTGCCTGCAAAATTCCCATATCCACGAAATTAAATTCCGCCCGGTTATGTGTAATGCTTAGGATAGGTTCTCCTTTAGATATTCCGCAATTAATAAGTGCATAACTTGTAAGGTCAGCATATTTTCTGTAATCCGAAACCGTGTAATCATTCCATTCTCCGTTTTTAACCGAAGAGAACATAACCTTTTCCGGCGGGCGGGAAGATATAATTTCCAGCAGGTCGAAAATGCGCTTAGGTTCAGGGCTTATCGGCATATCAGTTTATTATTTGCCTTGTGCCTTGTTATAAAGTTCGCGGTAGTGATCGGCTTTCGCTTTATCTCCTTTTCCTTCAAAATACCTGGTCAAAACAGCCGTAACTTTTGTATTATCGGGTTTTACAACAGCAGCTTTTTCGAGCCATATTACGGCGTTAACCGAATCCTGACGCGCCAGGTAATAAGAGGCATTGCTTACATAAGGCACAATGATTTTGGGATGGCTCTGTATAATCCTCTCGTTGGTAATAACGGCTGAATCAATTTGCCCGGTTTTATTATAACACATTGCCAGGTTCGATAATGTTTTCAGGTCTGCTGTATCAATAGTGGCAGCCTTCCGGAAATTTTCGAGCGCAGCAGTAAAATTTTCCTTCTGAAAATGTATATATCCAAGGTTATACCATCCGGCGGCATAAGTAGGTTTCTCTTCAACAGCCCGGCTAAAGTAATGCATTGCTTTTTCGTTGTCGTTCTTCATCATAGTGTACATCTCGCCCAGGCTGCTCCAGGCTTCGAAATATCCGGGATACACTTTTACCGTTTGTTCAAGCAATCCAATAATTTTATCGGCCTGCGACTGAATATTATCGCGGTTCCCATTGGAATTCAGCTGTTCAATCAGCTCAGTTTTTAGAGTTGTGGCATAAATAAAATTAGCTTTCGCCGAATTTCCAAGGTATTTAATATCATTGGAGAAAAGACTGAGCTGCGATTTCCAGTCTTTGTTGCGATCAATGGTTTTTGCTGTAAAGGGAATCAGGATAACTATCAACGCAAGAGCAACTTTCCATACTGGCTTACCTGTATCAGGCTTGTCTGTCGAAACTTTCAGCAGTTTAAAAAGAAAATATACCACTGCAATACTGAAGCCCAGCGATGCAATATAAAGGAACCTTTCGGCAATAATACCAGCCGGTGGTTTTACAATATTGGCATACATCGATATTACGATGAGATAGAAAAAGATAGCAAACGAAAGGATATGTTTTTCCCGCAGTTTCATCACAGCGAAAACTAATAACCCGGTATGCAAAACAATGGAAATAATCACCCATATGTTGCCAAATCCGACTACAGGAATTGTGTTATATCCATAGTAAAAAAGAAGAGGATGTGGGAAAACCAGTAATTTGAGGTACAGCAGCAAACCGTACATTCCGGTTGAAATATGAAGCAGAATATTTTTCTCAAATGCAAGCGGGTTTTCGAAAAACAGCATCGGCCGGCTTATTGCAGGAAGGTATAATTTCACGAAAAGTACTGCTGCTATCGAAATTACAATCATAGAACCGGTTATCATAACCAGGTTTTTGACATTTGCTTTTGTAAAGAAAAAAATCGTAAACGGTATAGCAGCAAGAAGAGGAAGAGTAGAAGGTTTTGTAAAAATACTCAGCAAAAACCAAATGGCTCCGCTTGCCAGAGGCAGGTAGGATTCTTTTCTGACATAAACCATAAAACTCCGTAAAGCAAGCAATCCGAAAAGGAAACTGAGGATTTCTTCCCTGTTTTTTAAACTGGCAACTACCTCGGTATGAACTGGATGTGCCGCCCAAAGCATAACAACCAGAAAAGGAAACCAGGTTGAATATTTCGCCATCAGCTTTCGCAGAATGGAAAAAAGCAATAATAGAGTTAAAGCGTAAAGGATAATATTTATGAAATGACTCATGCCTGGATTTTCGCCGAAAAACTGGTGCTCGACAGCAAACATGGCTTTGGTAAGCGGACGATACCCGAAATTCATATTTCCGCCTTCTTCGGCATTCAGGTTGATGTACCGCGAACTCAAAATAAGTGGAATTGCCTTAATCCCTTTGTTAACCATCGGGTTATTGTATGTAACATACAAGTCGTCAAGCGAATAGCCATTCTTCATGGTGTTTCCGTAAAGCACAAAAGCAAAAACAAATAAAATGGCTTTGAGCCAGAAAGTGGTTTTTGAATACCATTTTGGCAACAAGTCAGTTTGTTCAGTTTTGCGGACAGGAATACTCTTTTTAACTGGTGCCGGTGCTTTTGGAGGCGTTTTTTTCATTTCTGAATTTGTTATTTTGAAGGCTGAAAAACAGCCAGGGCGCAAATTTACAATTTACCACAAAAAATCAAGTCCACTGTTCAAGCGATTTGGCAATCATTTTCCTGAATGGACTCAGGCTCTTTATTTATACCGGTTGGCCGAAAAATCTCCTTGCTGATAACGTTGCAGTATCTTATATCGCTGTATTTTTCCGCTCGATGTTTTGGGGAATTCGTTCGAACGTAAAATCACCAGTTCGTCAATAGGAATTCCGAGTGTTTTGCGGAAAAGTGCTCGTAAAGTCTGAAGCGTTTCGGCTGCTTTCGATTCAGGAATTCCTGCTGCGAAAATAATGATCTTATCCTTTCCTGCTTTATGATCGGTGATTCCGCCAAAAGCGACTTTCCCGTAACTGATTTCGTCGAGCGAACATGCCAGGTTTTC
>CAZBZA010000396.1:0-3633 GCA_964495865.1 uncultured Lentimicrobiaceae bacterium | reverse complement strand
CAACTTGCTGATGGTTCGTTTGTTAGCGGGTATTCGAAAAATATACTTACCAACTATCGCGCTAACCATTATTGGGCTGGAATTTTAAGCTCTTTGGCAGTGGATGTAACTGATAAACTGAAGCTTACAACCGGTATTCATCTCCGGAATTTTCGTTCGCATCTGTACGAAGAAATTGACGACCTGATGGGTGGCGATTTTTGGGTTGAGCAGTATGCATGGTCGCTGGCTGGGGTTAACGGGCGCGGACAGATAAAAAAACCAGGAGATGTGATCAATGTCGATAATTATTCTATGATCAGCTATGGAAACCTTTTTGGGCAGGCAGAATATAAAACTGGTAAGCTTTCGGCTTTTGTTGCTTCTACTTTTTCGGGAACGCATTACCGCCGCGAAGATCCTTATAATTATCCTGAAAATCCATTAAGTGAACCGGTCAGCAAAGCAGGATTTGATGTTAAAGGCGGTGCCGGTTATCAGGTTGGCCGCTTTGGAAATTTTTATGCCAATATGGGATACTATTCGCGTGAACCCTATTATAAATTTGTTTACGTAAACTATTCAAATACAGTGGCTCACGATCTGGTTAACGAAAAAATAACTGCCGCTGAAGCCGGTTACACTTATGAAAACGGAAAAATTACATCAAGGGTTAACCTGTATTACACCTTGTGGAAAGATAAATCGCTTTTATCGCGTGAAAATATTCAGTTAACTGATAGTACAATGACCCGATCGCTGGTGCGTGGATTAAATGCGGTTCATCGCGGTATTGAAGCAGAAGTAAGCTACAATGTACTTCAAAATCTGGTAGTTGCAGCAACTCTTTCGTTAGGCGACTGGAAATGGCAGAATGATGTTTCGGCCAGTATTTACAATGATAACCAGGTGCTTGTCGACAGCATGAAAGTATATACAAAAGGATTATTCGTTGGCGATGCACCTCAAACCCAACTTGGACTGTCAGCCGAATACCGCACTTTGGCAGGTTTCAGGTTTGCCGCCGACTGGGTGTTTTACGACCGCTTATATGCCAACTTCGATCCGGTTAACCGCAACAATCCCGACGACCGGATGCAGCCTTACCGCATTCCATCTTATTCCCTTCTAGATTTGTATGCAGGTTACGATATGAATGTGAAGCAATTCCCTGTTTCGCTGCAGCTTGCCTGTCAGAATGTGTTGAACAAGCAAACTATAATCAGAGGAAATGATGGAGCCAGCCACGATATTGATACTTTCAAAGGATTCTGGTCGCTGGGCAGGACGTTTAATGTGTCGGCGAAGATTAATTTTTAGGATTCATTTTACTCAATGGTGATTCAAAGTTAGCTTGCTTGTATTTTGTTGATTTACAAGAATATTGACTTATGTTTCAATTCTTTTTTGTTTCTGAGTATCTTTCAATAAGCGGTGCTTTGAGTCAGACGCTTCGTTATCATAAGTTTATTGGCATTAGTGTTTGATGAAAAGACAGACAATGATATAAAAAAGAGCGAATGAGAATGTAATCATTCGCTCTTTTACAATTTGATTGGCTAAATGCGCTCTATTGTACCATTAATTTTACAATTTTTGGATTTTTGCTACCTGTCCGGAAAAAGTATATCCCAGTTTTGAGTTCGCTGATATTAACCAGAGTCATTCTTCCCTGTATCAATCCCTTCATTAGTTGTTTACCCGTCAGATCTGAAATTGCAAATTCAGAACCTATTATATCATCATTTACATCAATTTTCAGGTAATCACGGGCAGGATTTGGATATAAACTTAGTATAGCCGGCTGCTCATCTTCAGCTAATCCGACTTCAGTTGTTACCTCAATATAACATGTTTTTACTGAATTATCCGATCCATGTGAGTTTGAAGCTATAAGATTAACCTCGTAAATGCCTGGCTCGCTGTAAGTAATATTTGTTGGATTTTTCTCAATTGAGGATGTTGTACTTGCACCGGTAAAAGTCCATTCCCAGGCATCAGGCTCATACGAGGACTGGTCGAAAAAATTGACCGATTCACCTGTAAGAATTCGCCTGGTTGATGACCTGAAATCGGCTACTGGTTTCCTGTTGATTGCCGGCTTAAATGCAGTAATTGAACTTCCGGCTCCTGTAAAAATCATGATCCCATCCTTTGCCAGTACAGGATTACCAAAGACAAAGTAATTTTGGTTGAAATTATATTCCCATATAACAGACTGAAGATCATAGGTAAGCGAAAAAAATGAGCCTGCCTGGTTATTGACATACACCGAGGAATCCGCACCAACAGTAATAGTTCCTCCTGTAAATTCAATTCCTGATGTGCTCATAAGGCTTCCATCATCATGATTAATCCTTACCATTCTCCCGTCATCAAATGTAAGAATGTTCTGATCTGCTTCAATTGCAATGTAGGCGTTACTATAACCCGGATGTGGATTCACCGGAACATAGGTCCAGTTAAGCGTAAAACCGCTGCCATTATCTGTAAAAGAATGGAGTTCTCCGCCATCCCTCCAGAAATAAATGCGCCCATCATTCCCGATCACTATTTGACATTCCTGATCTCCATCACCAGGCAGTTCATCCGATTTGTACAAGGTAGCGCCTGTTTCAATATCAATGGCACAAAGTCGTTTCGGTTCCGTGAGTGTCCCCGTGATCCTGTAAACAGTCGTTTCAGTTGCCGCCAATGGATAGATCGGGGCTACCGCAAACCACTCTTCATTTGTCCAGACCACTTTCCCATTATCCTTGTTCATCCTCATGGTGGATCCTCCCATATATCCCGTACCCTGTCCGTTAACGATGATATCCCCATTGCAAGCGTAAACTGCACTTTCAACAGCTCCATAACTAAAGGAAGTAACTTCACCAGTCCATTTGATTGAGCCGTCAGAAGCATTCAATGCATAAACCTTGATGTTGCTGTTCCATTTTGAGTAATCCATTGCGTAAACGGCATCTTCATTAAAACCTACGCAATATAGTTTTGAAGTATCTGAAATAAAAGGAGAGGTCCATTTCAATGCCCCGGTTTGAAGGTCCCTGCATTCAATAAGGGCAGATGAAAACCCACCGGCGACTCTTGAAGTTACAAATAAATCACCGAATGTGTATACGGCTTCCCCAAGAAATGTATATGTTGCATTTGTGACTTCCCAGTAAGGTGTTGTTACATCCGAAGGTCCTGTAATTTCGCTGTTGCCGGTACGGGCGCTACATCCACCTTCCGTTGACCAGTTCTGGCTGTATAAATTTAAATTTAAAAGAAGCAGCAATAAAAGAAGTGTACCTAAATATAGGCGCTGTCTCAGCTTTTTATTTCCGTTTTCGAAACAAGTATAAAATAATCCTAAACCGGATTTTTGATGGATCGTTCCGCTTTCCAGGAAAACAAGGTTCGTAGGATAACCATTTGATAGTGTTTCAATTATGGTGCATTCAGGCGAAATGTTCATCGTGTCAAAGTTTTTAAGAGTAGAAATATGGTTCATTATATCAGGATTTTGAGATTACAAAATTAGTTTTGCATGCCTTAATTCAATTCGGCCGGGTAATAGGTTAATTCCCAATGATCAAGTCATCAGCATGCTGTTGATGCAAAGTTATTCAACTTATTTTCAGAAAATCTCCTAAATACCTTATATCG
>CAZBZA010000395.1:1929-3637 GCA_964495865.1 uncultured Lentimicrobiaceae bacterium | reverse complement strand
GCTTGCTGAAGAAAAAGTCCTTTACCATAAATGCAACCAATGTAAGAAGCAGGATTATGGCGGAAATGATGATTATCTTTTGTTTCATAGAAAGCTTAGGTTAAAAAGCAATTTCTTTCATTTGGGTTGTTGCAAATTTTGCAACAACTGAATTCTATTTCATTTCGCCCTCACATCAAGGCAAAGCATTGTTTTTGAATCCCGCATCAGCAGATACCCACCCGTGATAGCTATCGGTCCCCAGGAATCCTGCCCGTCGATGATTTTAGCTTTATCCAGAACGGTAAACTTTGAGGTTGAGTATTTTGCGATAGTCATTTCCCCGTCATCGTTCAGGATAAAGAATTTATTATCAGCCAGAATGTAGGGACCAAGCCCGTATCGTTCCGTTTTCCCGCTGCTCATAATGGCTTTGCGGGTATCGCTGCTTTTGTAGCAGGCAAATTGTCCGCGGAGTTCACCGGCATCTTTGGGTAAAATACCAAAAACAAAACCATTGTAAAAAATCGGTGTTTGCTGTTCCGAAGCCAGACCTGCCAGCGGTTTATATTGCTGAACGATTTCGGCTGAATATTGCCCACCGTTTTCTTTTACCTGGATCAGGACTGCTCCGGCTCCATATCCGGCGGTCATATAAACAAGCCCGTTATCAAGTATCAAAGGAGAAGGTGCAATAACTGCGGGTGAAAATGCGGGAGTTTCCCAAAGGACTTTGCCTATGTCAGAGCCTTCGGCAGAAATGCCACATATTCCGCCAATAGCGCAATAAACGTACATCTTTTTACCTTTAAAAGTCATTGGCATAATGGACGAATGCGACATCTTCCAGTTTTTAGGATTGGGTGTTTCCCATGCTTTTTTACCGGTTTTACAGTCGATTCCAATTAATAAAGCTTTTCCTCCGGTAGCTATTATTGCTGTATCGTTTACAATCAGCGGGCACTGACCTGTGTACCAGAAAGGCACTTCGGTATTATATTCTGTAACAAGGTCAAGGCCCCATAGCAAATCACCTTTCAGCCTGTCGACACACATTACCTGGCAGCGCGGGCCTATAGTCACCACATATTTTTCAGTAACGGCAGGAATTGTGCGCGAAAGACCGTGATTCCGTTTCAATCGCACATTATAGCCACGTCGCCAGAGTTCCTCGCCGTTCAGCAGCGAAAAACAGCGGAGTTGATCTTGTTTTGAAGGTTCATCATAATCAAGAATATACACACGGCCATCGTAAACAGCCGGAGCGGCATGTCCTTCGCCAAGCGGAATTTTCCAGAGGATTTTCGGGCCTTCTTTTGGGAATTTGTCAATCAGGCGGATATTTTCCTTGCTGACGTTATCGAAATCAGAGCCACGAAACCTTGGCCAGCGTGTTCCGGGAATATCCTCGCAGGTCTTGAAGAATGTAAAGGTTTCGCCGATATTTACTTTTTGTGCTGCAATGGCTCCGGCTGTCCTTTCATCCATTCCGGGAACGGATGGAGTGAATGATTTAACCGGATTGTACATCAGCCACCATGCCAAAATGCCAATTCCGACCATTACAAAAGCAGGAAGAAGGTATCTGAAAATGTAGGTTTTGAGCATGAAGTCACTGCGGGTTTTTACGAGAGTAAAAGTACTTATTTAGGACGATACTATTGTAAATTGCTAGTTCAAAGACATTGAGTTTTATGGCGGATGTAACTGATATATATTCACATTTGAT
>CAZBZA010000395.1:0-1829 GCA_964495865.1 uncultured Lentimicrobiaceae bacterium | reverse complement strand
GTTCAAAGACATTGAGTTTTATGGCGGATGTAACTGATATATATTCACATTTGATGTTGCCGGTCAGTGTGAAAGCATCATTGTTCTGACTTTATGAACGAGATAAAATCATCTATACTCGGCTGTATCTTATTTCAAAACTCAAGCAAAGGAATTTAATCTTCGATTATCGAGGGGTAAGCGAATTCTAAATTCAATCAACACAGGGAAATATTTCAGCTCATGATACAGGAAATTGCAAATTGACCGAGTGTAATTTTTTGAATTGTTTTATTCAATGTGATACTGTTTCGTTGAGAGCTTCGAAGACAAATTTATTTATGGTAATGCCTCGCATTTTAGCTGAAACAGCAATCCGTTTATGAAGTTCTGGTGTCAGACGCACATTAAAACTGCCTTTGTAACTCTTTTCGGGTGCAATATTTTCTGCTTCACAATCTTTTATATGTTCATCAACCATGAAGTGAAAAGCCTCGGTAAGCTCTTTCACGGTTTCGCCTTCAAAAGTTACCAGGTCAGTAATTCCCTCAACTTTCCCGTAAAAAATACTGTCATCGGCAGAAAAATGGACAGAGCCGATAAATCCTTTATAATTTAACACATCTTTCATCTTTTATCCTCCTGTTAAATTAAACCCTCTTTTTTAAGTTCGTCAACAATTAATCCAATTTGATACTGTTTGAGAATGTTTCCGGGGTGTGGCTTGTGAAGTTTAATTTTATGCTTTTTACTTTGAAAACAAACCCTCGATCCCGTTCCTTGCAACTCTTCGTATCCCCAGAAAGCCAGTAATGTTCTTAGTTCTGAATACGTAAAGTCTTTTGGCTGTGATAATAACCGCGCGATTAATTTTTCATTTTTCGACATATCGATAGACTTATGCAAAGGTAATACAAAAAAATAGTGTAACCAATATTTAGTCGCAATTTTAGGTTACAATAAGTCACTTTGCTGTATGATGATATCTGTTTTTCACAGAAATGGGTAAAATAATCTGTACCTCTTTTATTTTCAGAATTACCCTATTTCTTCCTGATATCATATGCCAGCATCGCATCGCCATGCCGCATATAAAGAACGCCATCCGCAATTACAGGGATGGTGAAAAACTCCTTGGTTCCGATCGGCATTTTGAATGAACTGATAAGCTCCATTTTTCCATTGTCAACTTTTACCAAACCGACCATTCCCTTTTCCGTGTAGCAATACAGCATATCATCAGCAAAAATAAGAGAGCCTTTATCGAATTTTAATGAATCGGAAATCGAACCTGTTGTTGCATCTATGCTGCAGTAGCGGCGCGGTCTATACTGTGAGGTATAAATGTAATTGCCAACTTTTACAAAGCCTCCATGAACATCCGAAACTTTATCGTTGCGCCATATTTCGGTTATGTAACGGCCATCTTCAGACAAATGCAATTTAACAGCTCCATTACCGCCGCCGGTGACCGAGTAAATATGCCCGTCTTCGAAAAGCGAGGTGTTTGCATGTATATCTCCTGGACCAATAAGTGGCCTGTGCCACAGCAGTTCACCGGTTGCAGCATCCAATCCGATAAGGTTATGGATGGAAAAATTGACAACTATCTTTCGTGATGGTAATGTAATTAATGCCGGCGAAGTATATGCGGTTGAATCGCCCATTGCTTTTGATACCCAGATGATTTTCCCGCTGAAACGGTCGAGTGCTACAGCATTAGTATCGGGCCCGCCGGGAAAACAATAAACCAGGTTTTCATTCAGCAGTAATCCTTCGGAATATCCGAAACGGACATTTATTCCGTTTAGATCTTTTATCATATCAACCGACCATTTCTCTGTTCCATC
>CAZBZA010000394.1:0-3650 GCA_964495865.1 uncultured Lentimicrobiaceae bacterium | reverse complement strand
AGTGTGTTAGCACCTGTATTTATATAGGAATTTGGTGTCCATGCATAGTTTAATGCACCTGTGCCGCCGCTGGCAGTTCCGTTCAATGATGTGTATGTTCCGTAAGGAATTGTAAAGTCGGCGCCTGCATCTACTTGTGGTAAAGCATGAACTGTTACAACCAGATTTACTGGAATACCGGGGCACATTGTGGGTGCTTGACCGATAGGGGTAAGTACATACGTTACATTAATATCATTGTTCGTGGTATTGATAAGGGTTTCAGTAATTATAGAACTTGACCCTGATCCAGGAGCATTGCTTATTCCGGAAACCGGCCCCCTCGACCATGTATAAGTTGTACCTGGAAGGTTGCTGCCTATAGTATAGCTGAACGGTTGTCCACTGCATACTTCTGATATAAGGCTGCTGGTAATGGAAGGAGATGGGTTGATGTTTAGAATGTAGTTTGCAGGTGTTCCCGGACAACTGGTGCTGAAATTTGAAGTTGGGATTATATGATATGTTACTGTGCCCGCAGTGATGCCGCTGTTAAAGATCGTTTGTGCTGGTATAGTGTTTCCACCGCTAGCAACAAAACCGGAAACTGAAGCTGATGATGGAGTCGCAACCCAGGTGAAGGTAGTGCCTGCAACATTTGATAATAGATTAACATTCGATGATGTTGAACCGTTACATATGGTTTGCGACATACTGGCATTGGTTACTGCAGGTAACGGATTTACTGTTGCAATATGTGTGGCAGAAATACCGGTACATCCATTGTACGACGGGATAACTGTGTAGCTTACAGTGCCTGGAATCACCAGTGTGTTGTTGATAGTTTGAGCTGGAATTGAAGCTGTTCCCGAAGCAGTGTAACCTGTAATTCCGGGACCCGAAGGAGCAGCCGTCCAGGAATATGTTGTACCTGAAACAGGCGAATTAAAAGTAACTGGTGTAATTGCTGTACCGCTGCAAATCGATTGACTACCCAGGCTAAGGTTCACAATAGGATTAGGGTTAACGGTTAATGTGTAGTCAACAGGTGTGCCGCTGCATGCATTTGCAGTAGGAGTTATAGTATAAACAACAGTTCCTGAAGTGCTGGTCGAATTAAGTAATGTCTGATTAATTGTAGCTGTGTTTCCACCGGCGTAACCTGTTACTCCGGGTGTTCCGTTGGCTGTCCAGTTATATGTTGTTCCGGCTACACTCGATGAAAGTGCAAGGTTAAATGTGGCACCTGAACATTGACTTGAAGCAACCGGATTATTGGTAACAGCCGGAATAGGATTAACTGTAACTATAAAGTTTGTAGGTCCGTTGGTGCAGCCATTCATGCTCATCATAACGGCGTAAGTTACCAAACGTGGTACATTGTCATTGTTTATAAGTGTTTGCGAAATAGTTGAACCTGACCCATTAGTGAATCCGGTAACATTACCAACTGCCGAAGCTGTCCATGTAAAAGTAATTCCCGGAACATTACCAATAAGGTTAATAACCACATTTTGTCCTGAACACGAAACTGGAAATGCCGGTACAACTGAAAGTACAGTTGCCGGGAAAACAGTTACGGTTACTACCAATGGACTTCCGGAGCATCCGTTATAAGTAGGAGTAATGGTATAGATAACATCATGAGGGGCATTGGACGTGTTCGTAAGTGCCTGTGCAATAACGTTGCCGGTTCCGTTGCTAAATCCGGTAACGGAGCCGGGTGCTGAAGCTGTCCATGAAAATGTAGTGCCTGCAACATTTGATGAAAGTGCTATGTTGGTTGTTGTTCCCGAACAATGGGTCAATACAGTTTGTGCAACTAATACAACTGGTTCAGGATGAATATTAACAACATAATTGTTTGGAATACCTGCACAACCGTTCAAACTACCACTTGGGATAACGTTGTAAGTAACAGTACCTGTTGCATTGGTAGAGTTGGAAATTGTTTGCGAAGGAATTGTGTTTGTCCCGCTAGCTGCAAATCCTGTTATACCTGGTGTAGCTGTGGCTGTCCAGGTAAATGTGGTTGAAGGAACATTTGAGGTTAAAACCACCGCTGTTGTGTTATTCCCTGTACAAATAGTCTGTTGCATAGGTGTATTCGAAACTATCGGCGATGGATTAACAGTTATTACATATGCAACAGAAGGGCCGTTGCAACTTGTTGGTGCCGGGCCATGTGGAGTTACAGTATACGTAATTGTACCTACGGTAAGCAGTGAATTAAATATCTGCATAGCAGGAATGTTGCCTGATCCTGAAGCCTGAAAACCTGTTATGCCTGCCGTGGCAGTAGCAGTCCAGGTGAAAGTGGCTGTTGCCAGTGCTGACTGAAGTATGACAGGGGTACTTGATAATCCTGCACATACATCCTGCGAAAGCACAGCATTGCTAACTGTTGGAATTGGGTTAACGGTTGCAGTAAAAATAAAAGGTATTCCCGGACAATTAGTTGGTGCCGGGCCGGATGGTATAATAGTATAAGCAACCTGGGCAGAAGTTATTGAATTTGCCGGAAGTGATAATATATCGTGAATGTTTCCATTTCCTGAAGCTGTATTTCCTGAAACAGTACCGGAAATTACCGTTGAGGTCCAGGTGTAGGTTGTTCCGGTAACAGCACTGGTTGGATTATAATTAATGTTATCTCCCGAGCAAATTGATTTTGTAGCTGCACTGTTAACTGTTGGATTAGGATTTACCTGAACTACAACCACGTTTGAGTATTCATCCAAACAAGGAGGCGACGAAGTAACCAGCCTGTACCATGTTGTTACCGAGGTTGGCCCCGGCTGATACGTTAAAGTGTTTGCGCCGGGAATATTTGAAAAACCACCCGATGCGCTGGTGGTGCTCCTTTGCCATTGGTATGTGTAGGTTCCGCTACCTCCTGTTGATGGAGTGGATGTAATTAAAGCAGGGGTTTCGCCCGGACATATCTGAGTGTTCGCGGCTACTGTCCCTGGAATTAATTCAGGGTTCACCTGAATCGTAACCATTGATGTGTTTGCGCAATTCGTAGTCTGATCGGCTCCGATAATCTGGTAAGTTGTTGTTGAATACAGAGTTTGGGTTATCGGGTTAGTTTGTGTACCGAATAAGGAAGGCGGATCAATCCAAACCCATACCACATTAGGGCCTGTTGTAACAAAAAGAGAAACCTGCTGCCCTTCGCAAATTACTGAAGCACTGCTGAATAAAGATACCAGAGGAAGCGGTTTGATAGTAACTGTTACTGCAGCGGAGGGAAACGGGCATCCCCCGACCATTACAGTATAGTTGCCGGCGTCATAGGCATAACAAGTGCTGTTTGTCTCTCCTGGTAGTGGTGTTCCATCCTTGTACCATTGCCAGGTAGTTCCGGATGAAGGCGTACATGCCATGAGTACCGAGTCGCCCGCGCACACATTTGCGCTTGCGGGTGTAGCAGTTAGAGTTGGGGGACATTGTGCCTTAACACTAAAGCTTACAAGTGTTAACAAGAAAACAGGAAGTATTTGTCTGTACGACATAACTACCCCGTAAAGGTTGAGTAAAGCCCGTTTCATAGTTCCTCTGTGTAGGTAAATAATTAATAATCAGATAAGTGTAGTAAAGGACAAGTTGTACAAGTTGTGGAGTGTATTAGTTAATAGCTATCATCCCAATTTGTAATATAAAATTTG
>CAZBZA010000393.1:2348-3652 GCA_964495865.1 uncultured Lentimicrobiaceae bacterium | reverse complement strand
GTTCAATATATTGGGTCCGACGATACCTCATATTATACTTCATATGCAAGGCCAACATTTGATTTTCGCTCAACAGATAGTATTTTCTTTACCGGGACTAAAAATCAAATATCATCTTTTTTTCCACAGAAACCTTCCTGGATATTGGCAGGTGCATTAGATTCGGATTTTCAACCTCATTATATTTATTACTATGGGGGTGATGCTTATTACCACGCTCATTCAATGTTACTAACTTCTGATGGTGGATCTATTATTCTGGCAGATAGGTACGATAAAAATACGCAGGGCTCTGAGTATGATATTTTCTTTTTAAAAGTGAATAATCAGGGGCTGATTACAAAAGTTCAACAGAATGAAATTTGCCCTCAACGCCCATTTTTAATTAGCCCAAACCCCTTCGAAAATAGTCTTCAGATTGAATTATTTAATGAAACTGCTACGCTTACACTCATAGATTTATCAGGAAGAGAAGTACAAAAAGAAATTTTGACAAAGGGAGTCAATAAAATAAATACATCAAAATTACACATAGGCATATATGTGGCTAAAGTAGAACTGAACCACGGAAAATTTTATTCTGAAAAAATCATTAAAATCAAATAGCGATCCTCTAACTCGTTAACTCGAATAAAAAATCCATTCACCGTTCACACAAAAAAAACCAGAATACATAACTCTGGTTTCTTTAATTTATACAACTATTGAGCCCATGTCTGTTGACACGCGCAAGCTATAAATATTCAGGAAATGGTGATTCGTCGTGATTGCTCTAAAGCATCCCGGGCCAAACCGTAAAGTTTTGTATAACCTTTGCAGTTTTAAGGTCGGCCCATTTTTCGGTTTCCAGGTGAACTGAAACAACGCCGGTGGTAGGCAACGAATCCAGTTTTGGACTGGCAAAACGGTTGGCAACCATTGTAATTACAGGGTTGTGTCCCACAATCATTACACTGTTCACTGAATCGTCAAGTGCTTCAATTATATCAAGAGCATCCGAATCGTCACCGGTGAAAAGTTTCTCATCGGTAACAACTTTTGCTGCCGGAATGCCAAGTTTATCAGCAATTATCAGCGCAGTGGTAAAAGCTCTTTCAGCCGGACTGGCAATAATATGATCAATTACGGGTTTGCTTTCGGCCATGTATTCAGCAACTTTCCAGGTGCGGGCAACGCCGGTATCAGTAAGCAATCTGTCAGCATCAACAATGTTAGCATGTGCCGGAACAGCTTTTCCGTGACGTACAATATATACAGTCTTCATAAGTGTGGGTTTAAATTTTGGTAAACATACAAAATAACTT
>CAZBZA010000393.1:0-2248 GCA_964495865.1 uncultured Lentimicrobiaceae bacterium | reverse complement strand
AAACTCTTCCAACCCTTCTAATACCCGAACAACGGGAATTCGCTCATCATTTCGTTAACCTGCGAACGAACTTTAGTAATTACTTCCTCGTTATCGTGGTTAGCAATTACTTCGTCAATCAGGTCAACAATCAAAGGCATATGCACTTCTTTCAGTCCGCGGGTGGTTATTGCCGGGGTTCCGACACGGATACCTGAAGTGGTAAATGGCGTGCGGCTGTCGAAAGGAACCATATTTTTATTGAGAGTGATATCAGCTTTAACAAGCAGGTTTTCAACCATTTTGCCGGTAATATCAGGATATTTGGTCCTAAGGTCGATAAGCATCAGGTGGTTATCAGTTCCGCCCGAAATAACTTTATATCCTTTGTCCATAAAGGCTTTCGACATTACCTGGGCATTTTTCTTCACCTGAATGGCATAATCCATAAACTCATCGGAAAGTGCTTCGCCGAAAGCAACTGCCTTACTGGCAATTACATGCTCTAATGGTCCACCCTGTATCCCCGGGAAAACTGCGCTGTCGAGCATAGCCGACATCATTTTTGACTCGCCCTTAGGTGTTTTAATACCCCAAGGATTTTCGAAATCTTTTCCCATCAGGATAAGCCCGCCACGTGGACCGCGAAGGGTTTTATGAGTTGTAGTTGTGATAATATGGCAATAAGGAACAGGGTCGTTGAGCAATCCGCGGGCTATAAGTCCGGCAGGATGTGCAATATCAGCCATAAGCAAAGCGCCGATTTTGTCAGCAATCTGTCGCATGCGTTTGTAATCCCAGTCGCGGCTGTATGCCGAAGCGCCTGCTATCATCAGTTTAGGTTTACCTTCAAGAGCGGCAGCTTCCATTTTATCATAATCGATGGTTCCGGTAGCTTCTTCAACACCGTAAGCAATTGGATTATACAGAATGCCCGATGAGTTTACCGGCGATCCGTGCGACAAATGCCCGCCATGCGAAAGGTTAAGACCCATAAAAGTATCGCCCGGTTTCAGGATAGTCATAAGCACAGCCATATTAGCCTGAGCGCCTGAGTGAGGCTGAACGTTAGCCCATTCGGCACCGAAAAGGGCTTTGGCCCGGTCGATGGCAATCTGTTCGGTTTGATCCACTACCTGGCAACCGCCATAATACCTGCGGCCCGGATAGCCTTCGGCATATTTGTTGGTTAATACCGATCCCATTGCTTTAAGAACCTGATCACTAACGAAATTTTCGGAAGCAATAAGTTCGATGCCATGCATCTGACGGTCTTTTTCCTCATCAATGAGGTCAAAAATAACTTTGTCTTTTTTCATAATCCTATATGCAGAGTGTTGTGAACAAATAAGTTAGCATTTGAATTTGTAATGCTTCGGCAAAGGTATAAATTACTCTGATACACGCAAAAAGTCTTATCGATTCTTTGCTGTAAAAGCATACCTGAAAAAAGTGAAATCCTGATTTTTTTTACTACCAGGGAATATAAGCCCCGATTGAATAAAGCAGCATTATCGGAGGTTGTTCTTTGTCGTCGGGCCAGGCGGGTCCTTTTTCGAGCGCATAGCCTAACCCAAGTTGAGCTGTTAACCATTTTTTGCCACGATAAACAAATGTCGGTCCGAACATACTCTGCGTATAACTGTCGCCAACTCCCTGATGCCAGTATGTAAGCGAAACAAAACTGCTTTTTATAATTGGCTTAAAATGAATGTTTAACGCAGCGCCATATCCCATAAATCCGGCTCCGGCCTGTAAACCTATCCTGTCGTAAACAAGAACTTCGAGGTCGGCGCCAATTAATGATCCGCCTCCCTGCAATATCCCGAATGTGGCGCAGAGTTTTTGCGAATTATCAACTGTTTCTGGTACAAATCCCTGCGGGAATGCCTGAGATGATAAGGCAAGAATCAAAATCAATACAAAAAGTTTTTTCATAAAATGGTTTAAAAATTTGTACAGTCGATTAATAATCTGAATTTTCAAATGCATGGTAAAATTGTATAGATTAATGCAATTATCCAAGATATTACCGATCTTTTTTTTGAAGTTTTTAATATGTTGAAATCCAATAAAATACACTTTTAAGCTTCAACAGAATGCATGGTCAATGCGCCGTTTTAGTAATGCAACTTTAAGTAAAGTTTAGATTTAGATACGAAATACCGTCTTGTTTTCAACATTGGTGCAGCATTTGAAAATTATGGAATGAAAAAGCAACTCCGATCCAAACTGATTTTTACCGGTAAAGATTTTCATTGGAAGGATA
>CAZBZA010000392.1:0-3653 GCA_964495865.1 uncultured Lentimicrobiaceae bacterium | reverse complement strand
ACTCCTTTTATCAGCACTTTCGTGAAATCCTGTTCACCAATAATTTCGGTAAATCCATTCGAAGTTTTACCAATTTCAACTTTTTGCTTACGCAGAACATATACCTGTTTGTCTGATTTCTCGACTACGTAAACAAAATACTCTTTACCTGATTTCAAAATTGCTTCGGAAGGTAACGCATTAGCTTCCTTTTGATTAACCGTTATGCGAGCCTCAATATAGGATCGGTTCACAAGATTCACACCTTTTTTATCCGTGATTTTTGCCAGGCAAAGTATAGTTTTCGATACCGGATCAATGGTTTTTGAAATGGACGTTAGCATGGCTGAATGTTCAGCTGCAGTTTCACCCATTGTTTTAAAAAGTATATTTTGACCTGTTTTGAGTTTACCGGTTTCTTTCTCGAAAACTGACAACTGAAGCTGCAGCTGGTTAACATCAACTATTTCGACCAGGCTTTTTTGTTGTTCAATAAACTGTCCCAAAACCATATTCTGACTTGTGATATAACCGTTTATTGGCGAAATTACAGGAAACAGGGAATATAGTTCGCCGGCTTCAATTTTTGTGATATTGAGTTTAAACAGTTGCAACCGCAGCTTAAGTGACTGATATTTTGATAACATAACCTTATACTCACTTTCGGTAGCAATAAAATCTTTTTCTGCCCCGATTTTCTCGTCAAAAAGGCTTTTGCTTCTTTCGTATTCTGTTCTTAATTGTTTCAGCCTGGCAGCCGTCTCGGTGTATTCCTGTTGTATTACCATAAGTTCATTGCTCGAAATCATGCAGAGAGTTTTTCCTTTCTGCACATAATCTCCCATCGAACAGCTGATGGATTCAACGATCCCTGAAATCGGGGCACTGATCTGGGCAATTCCGTTAGCAGGAGCAGTAATGTTTCCATTGCAGATAACTTCATCTTCAAATTTCTGAATGGATATTTCACCGGTTTTCATGCTGTCGCCCTCAAATTGCGCTATGCTTATCTCTATCATATCAGCGGATTCAGCTTCAGTTTCCGGTACAGTTGTGGATTGATTTCCACATCCGGCTGCGATAAAAAGCATCAGCGTAAATAGTGAATTTGAAATTCTATTTGTTTTCATATCGAGTTGTTACTTTGTTAAATAATTGATCTCCAATGCGAAATAATTGTATTTCGAAACATTTTCATAGTAATCCAGCGTTAATGCAAGTGCATTTTCGATACTCAGCGCAAACTGAAAGAAGTCAATTGCGCCCATATCATAGCTTTGCCGTGCCGAACGAAGAATCTCCTCGCTAAGTTCTTTGCCCGCTGCGTTGTAGTAGTCTATCGATTCTCTGTATTTTGTAAGTTCATTGTTCAGTTCAGCCTTTTTTGCCTTCAAGGTCGATAAATCATTCATTTGAAGGCTTTCATTAATATTCACGGCAATTTTGCTGGCTTTTATCTTTGCATTTTGTTCGCCAAAAAATATCGGCACAGCCATTCCTACCTGAAATCCCTGGTAGTTTTTAGAGCCTTCGTACGAATTGGTTCCGTTAAAATAACTTACTGAAAGATCAGGTAAAAGCCGGTTGCGCTCAACCTTGAGGATAGCATTCTGATACTCATTCTGCATTTTTAATAAAAGAATGTCAGGTGAGGATTCAGGACTGGTTTCCTGCACCGTAACCAATTTTAGATCCTGCAGTGGAACTTCGAAAATGCTGTCGGATTGAATTAATGCTTTGAGTTTTTCATACCCAGTTTCCAGGTTGAATTTCACCTGGCTAAGAGCAACTGAAATTTGTTGCTGTTTAGCTTTGGTATTGAGCAAATCCAGTCGGCTGATATCACCTTTCTGGTATTTAAGCTCAGTCATTTTGGTGAAATTACGGTAAAGACTGTCCACTTTTATATAAATCTGCTGTTTGTTCAGGAGATAGACAATTTCGAAATAAGCCTGCGAAACTTGCCGGGTAAGTATTTGCTTTTGAAGCATCAGCTCTTTTTCAGCAATGGAAATTCCAATGGTATTTGCCTTATTCTGGGCGAAATACAAAGTCGGGAAATTGATGTTTTGTTCCAGTCCGAACACTTTTAGCGGATACCCGTTTTCGGCAATGTTATTCTGATCGGAGCCATAATAAACAAGTGTTTTATCAATCGTATATGCCGATGGCCTCAGCGCTTCGGATTCCTGTACTTTAAGCGAATAAGCATTGATCTGCTTGTTGTTTTGCATTGCAGCCTGAACAGCTTCCTCCAGACTTATTGACCTGGGTTGAGCGAAAGCAGGCATTGTAGTTGCAAGCAATATTATTCCAATGGATAAGGTTTTTATGTTTCGTTTAAACCGTAATGGCCACAATTGTATTCCTGTAACATTGTTGAAAATTTCGAAAAGCAGGGGCAATGCGATCATAGTCAGCAGGGTGGAAGTTACCAATCCGCCTATAACCACTGTTGCAAGCGGGCGCTGTACTTCGGCACCTGAGCCGGTAGAAATAGCCATTGGAAGAAAGCCAAGCGCTGCCGCTGCTGCAGTTAGAATAACCGGACGCAGTCGTTCACGTGTGCCTTTCAGAATAAGTTCGCGCATATTAGTCATACCGTTATGTTTCAACTCTTTTAAATGCTCTATCAGAACTATACCGTTTAATACCGCGATGCCGAACAAAGCAATAAAACCAATTCCTGCCGAGACACTGAAAGGCATTCCACGCATCCAGAGAAACAACACTCCTCCGACTGTTGCAAGTGGCACAGCAGTAAAAATCATCACAGCATCTTTAAATGATTTAAAAGCAAAATGCAGGAACACAAATATCAGCAGCAGGGCAATAGGAACAGCAAACATCAGTCGGTTGGTGGCATTTTTTAAATTCTCGAACTGACCACCGTAAGCGATATAATTTCCAGGTTCGAGGGTGATGTTTTTATCGATTTTAGCCTGAATATCTTCAACCACCGACTGTAAATCGCGGTTTCGCACATTTACACTCACAACCACCCGGCGATGCGTATTGTCGCGCGAAATTTTAGCAGGACCCTCGGTGTAAGTAATTTCGGCCAGCTCGCTCAGGGGAATTTGTTCGCCTTCTGGCAAAGGAACCTGCAGATTACGGATATTGTCAATGTCCTGACGGCTTTGTTTTTGCAGCCTTACAACCATATCAAAACGCTTTTCCCCTTCAAAAACTATTCCTGTAGTTTCGCCACCGAAAGCCATGGACAGATACCTGTTAAGCATTTGTATATTAAGTCCGTAAGCAGCAATTTTCTCCCTGTCGTACTTTATGTTCATTTGCGGAAGACCGGCAGTTTTTTCGAGAATAATATCGGCAGCGCCAGGCACATCAGCAATAAGTTCTTTAATTTCGGCTGCTTTCTGATCAAGATATGCAAGGTCTTCGCCAAATATTTTCACTGCAATGTCTGCCCTCACACCAGTAATTAACTCATTGAAGCGCATCTCGATAGGTTGAGTAAATTCATATTCAACGCCCGGAATTATTGATAATGCTTCTTTAAATTTATCAGCCAGTTCTTCTTTGTTTTTGGCCGAAACCCATTCTTTTCGCGGCTTTAGTTTAATAATCATATCAATTTCTTCCATCGACATGGGGTCGGTTGGCACCTCTGCAGCACCAATACGACAAACGATCTGATCCACTTCGGGGAA
>CAZBZA010000391.1:0-3656 GCA_964495865.1 uncultured Lentimicrobiaceae bacterium | reverse complement strand
AGCCGGCATGAGGCGAAATAATAGCTAAAACATTTCCATCAGATTGTAAAACAGGGGCTTTGGCAAAAAATGTTTTCAGCATTTGCTTAAGTTCATCCTGATTGGCCGGATAAAAGCTTCCCGCCACCGAAGGAAACCTGTTTTGTGAAGTTTCTGTTGATTTCATAATTGCAGGTGGATTGTTGTTCGATTGACAGTTGCTGAGTAACACAATTGAAAGCAGTACTTCCAATAGGGTCATTTTTTGGAGGATGCAATAGTGTTACACAATCAAAACAGGTTTTCAACACTATAAAATTACAAATTTCCATGCGGAAAAACAATGCACAGAAATTGCCGGTGAACGTGGAATTGTTGTTGTCCGCAGTCATGAAAAAAGAATCTGAAAAGTAAGTCAATTGACTCTTTGGGGATTAAGAATATTCACATAAAAAGTAAGAGGAGCTTTTACGTCATTTAAAAAATTATTTCTTTAATAAGCAGTTCAAAATCGGTAAGCTTGGCCGTCTGCGGAACTTTCCAGACAAATTTTATAGATTCTTTTTCCATTTTCGGGTAAGCAGTAATGTTAATAGTGTAGCTATTGCCGTTATCGTTTTCTGTTGCCATGCCCGGCGTTTGATGGCCCATTAATATCAGTTCGCCATTTTCGATTGGTGCAACGGTATTAGTATTTACATTGCGGATCCAAAGCTTATATTGGCCGGGCAGTGGGACAAATGACGATAAATCAGCTTCCAGCATACCGTTTGTTCTGGTAAAATCGCTCAATAAACCCACTCTGGTTTCGTTGGTTTTCTTTTGTTCTCCCTTTACCCATAAATTCCCGAGATCATCGCGATCGGAGCTTAGGGTATTATATTGTTTGGGATCGTTCACATAAAATGCAGCCAGGCGCTTTATAACAGGAGGCAGTTTGTTTTCGGTACAGCGGAACCTGATTTTATTCACTGTAACGGGTTTAAACTGATTAATGTGCTTATACCCAACCGAAATACCATCTGTTACCAGAAACCAGTCACCATTTGTCCTTCCTTCAATTACATATCGGCGAACCCTTTCTCCAAACGCGATATCTTCCTGTATGATAAGATGATCCACCAAAGTTGGCTTACCAAAATCAAGTTCTGTAATACTGCCTTTCCCCGACGTTTCAGCCAGGCTTTTGCCGAACCGCCGCTTTATTTCAGCTCCGAACTGTTGGTACAATATTACATCTTCCTGTGGTATCAGGCCTGTGGTATCAGGCGCCGAATTGAGTAGCAGCTGGCAGCCATGTCCCACCGAATTGTAATATATCGTCATCAGTTCATCCAATGACCTCAGGTTTTTGTGGTTTGTAGTACTCCAGAACCAATCGTGATTTTTTAAGGTAACATCAACCTCGGCAGGCATCCAGACATCGCCATCAGGATCGCCATGGGCAGCAGTGGCAGTTCCGGTGAGGGCATCACTCATTTTTACACTATTCCATGCCGGGTAGGGCGCAAATCCTCTTTCGTTGCCTACCCAGCGGATATCGGCAAACGGCCCCTGAAAAACAATAGCATTAGGCGCGTATTTTTTGATTATATCTTTAAGCGGCACTATTACACTGCCATCGAACCAGATTTCGGCAATATTTGGGGTGCGCGAGAGAACTTCTTCCCATTGTGTGCGAAGTATCGTGTTATATGCCTCCTGTTTGGTTGAGTCTCTGGTGCGGCCACCGCCACCAAGATAAGCACCAAAAGTGTCGTCGCCCGGATACAAATAAATGCCCAACTTCATGCCCCGCTTTTCGCAGGCTGACGATAATTCGGCAAGCACATCGCCTTTGCCATTTTTATATGGCGTATTTTTTATACTATAATCTGTGGTTTCAGTTTGCCACCAGCAGAAACCGCCAACATGCTTGGTAACATATATTATCATTTTGGCTCCGAACGACTCAGCTACATCAATCCACTGATTTACGTCCAGTTTGTCCGGATTAATTCTGCTTAACGGGGTCGACCGGTTATCATAAGCCGAATTCTGCCAGGTGGCCGGATCAAAATGAACAAACATGGTAAGTTCCAGATTCTGCCATACGATATGTTGTGGAGAAGGAACGGTTAAATGTTTGGACGGTTGCTGTGCAAGCAACGATTGTAAACCTATAATCAGCAAAAGGCTGGCGCAGATTGAAAAATTTCTTATCAAGAGAGCAATATTTTTCATAAATTCAGGGTTTAAAATTCATAAATGACGGTATAACGTTTTGCTATTTTGTTTTCGGACTTCTTTTTTTTCTACACTGCAGATGAATTGCATATTAAAATACAAAGATTATAATAAATATTATTAAAGCCGCGCCTATTAATAAATAATGTTTCTATTTCCGAACTATATAGCTGGTGATTGAAAGTGCAAGAGATAAACTCAACCGATTTCTGGAAATAGATTTAATATTAAACTGATTCAGGATGCAAAAAGCTTAAAAGCTATTTTGTTTACGTCTATAGCTTTGAAAATAGTATTTTTGCAAACAAAATTTCAGTACCCATTGAATATAGCAGCACTGGTTTCGGGAGGCGTTGATAGCTCGGTAATGTTGCACCTGCTTAAGGAGCAGGGTCATGAGCCGGTAATCTTTTATATCCGCATTGGTATGAAGGATGATGAAAACTTTGTGGATTGTTCGTCCGAAGAGGATATTGAACTTACCACCTGGCTTGCAAAGTATTACGGATTAAAAATGGAAGTAGTGCCTTTGCACAAGGAATACTGGGACAATGTAATGGCTTATGCCCTGGATGCCGTTCGTAAAGGGCTTACGCCAAATCCGGATGTAATGTGCAACCGGCTGATCAAATTCGGGGAATTCGAAAAATACTGGGGTAAGGATTTTGATAAAATATCGACTGGCCACTATGCAAATACGCTTGTCGAAAACGGTAAAACCTGGCTTGCAACGGCAAAAGATCCGATAAAAGACCAGACCGATTTCCTGGCACAAATCACTTATGCGCAAGTGAGCAAGCTTTTGTTTCCTGTAGGTAACCTCATGAAAAGTGAAGTCCGCGCTATTGCTCACAAGCATAATATGCCTAGCGCCCACCGCCGCGATAGCCAGGGAATTTGTTTCCTTGGTAAAGTGAATTACGTTGACTTTTTAAGGAAATATATCGGCGAAAAAGAAGGAAACATAGTGGAACTCGAAACCGGCAAAATACTTGGTAAGCATAAAGGCTACTGGTTTCATACCATCGGTCAGCGTAAAGGGTTAAACCTGGGCGGAGGTCCATGGTTTGTTGTAAAAAAAGATTCAGACGAAAACATTATTTATGTTTCCAACGGTTACGATCCCGAATCGCAGTACGGTGAAATAATTAAACTGGTCGATTTTAATTTTATCAGCGGGAATCCGTGGATTGATGATGCAGGAGAGCATGAAGTAACTTTCAAAATCCGCCATACCCCCGATTTTACCAAAGGCATCCTTAAAAAGGACGGTGATAATTTTGTGATCCAGTCTTCGGTTCCTGTTTCAGGAATTGCGGCCGGACAGTTTGGCGTGATTTACGACAAGGATGCGAGGATTTGCTTCGGAAGCGGGGTGATCGGGTGAAAGATGACGAGGGGACAAGGGGACAAGGAGAGGGGAGACAAGGAGAGGGGCGAGGGGCGAAATG
>CAZBZA010000390.1:0-3657 GCA_964495865.1 uncultured Lentimicrobiaceae bacterium | reverse complement strand
TTTCCTGAGGATTATTATCCGTTTTCAGATAAACCGTTACCTGCGATCCGGCCATTGGAGCTGATGTAAAACTATATTTTATGGTATCATTCTTAGGATATTCGTCATTTACTCCATTAGCTGACACACCAAATATTTTCAGATTATTAACCGGTTGCACAGCATATGCAGTGGATGGAAGTGTGATGGTTGTTTTCTGAAGGAAGTCAAGATTTCCTGTCCACTGGTAGGATGCTTCCGGCTCATCATTGATCTGATATTTAATTTCGGCTGATGTAAGTGGCAGAGAACCATTATTCTGCAATTCAAAAGTAGGCTCAATATTGGGTTCGCAATACGATACAAGCATATTGCCCGGATTCATTACAGTAAGATCATTCTGATAAATGCCATTTATTGGATTAACAGAAGTATTAGCAGATTGAAGAATTTCCTTTGTTTGGTTATTTTGAATAAATCCAACTACGCTCAACTCATTGTTTGAATATACATTTGCCAGTTTCCAGGCATACCTGAATACAAAATAGTCACCTGGTATAAAGGATGATGGCAGTATGGTGCCAGAGGCTGAAGGCAACATTTTTTTCATAACATTGTAAAAATCTTTTTCTCCATTCGTGCCTGGAGGTGAATTAAAATGGATAAGCTTTTCAATTATCACACAATGCACCACTAATAACCCTGAAAATGCAGCAGTTGCTTTTCCTTGTATGGTGACATAGATTGAATCATTTGCTGCGTTGAATGATTGATTTATTGATAATTCGAAAGGCGAAGGAACAGCACTCCTAGTATTGATCATGTTTTGCGTAACGCTACCTGGTGAACCATGAAAAACATTCCCATCCATTACAGCATCAGGGTAACCCGGAACATTATAGTAGGATGTCCTTGCATTAGCATCCTCTTTGTTATGATTATACATCGGATCATATCCAAAATTGCTCTGGTATTTAATTGATGTACATTTATCACTATTATTATTCAACAAAGTGTTAAACCCAGGATTAAAGTATGCACACCAGGAACAAGAAGCGCTTGTAAATTCTTCAAACAGGACAAAACGCTGTGACTGCCCAAATGACAGAATAGACAACGTAAAAAGCAAACTGATTATCAGGTAGGTTTTTTTCATAAGAGGTTGAGATTGTTTATAAGAGTACAAATATCTGCATAAAATTGTTCCTTAATTGAAAAAAGAAATTAATATCCCGAATCTTTTTAAAAAAAATCGGGAAGGATGCAGATCGAATATAAATTGAATCTATCTTTGTACACTAATTCGACACCTTTATATTTAAACAAAAACACAACGCATGAAAAAACTGTTACTCATAGCTATCTCTGCATTACTGATTTCGTCAGTGTTTGCCAATCCGGCAGCAAAGCCAAACATATTTGCAGGTCCTGATTTCCTCAGCGCAACCGATACCCTGGAATTATATGATAACCTTGGAAATAAAATCAATAATGCGACTATTAAAGTTACAGGTACCGATCCAAATATAGATGCGCTTGTAGGTTACATCTGGCTGAAAAATACCACTAGCACCGAAATGCCGAATGTATATGTTCGCCGTACAATGAATCAGGAAGTTGCAAATACATCCAATTCATTCTGCTTTGGTATTAATTGCTATCCTCCTTCAGTAAGTCAGTCGGCTGTTCCTGACACTGCCAAAGTCGGAATTATCAACAAATCATTTTATGCTGATTATTATCCTGATGGAAATGGCGGACTTACCTCTATTACATTTGAGTTTTTCGACAATATTACTTTTGGTGTTCCGGTAAGTGCTAAGGCTACAATTGAATTCCATATCAGCGCCAACAGTATGAAAGAAGATAAACTGGTATTCAAAGGGCCATATCCGAATCCTGCATCACAAATTACAAACTTCGAATACAACCTCCCTTCATCAACCAACAATGCCAAACTTATTATCCGCAATTCACTAGGTGTTGAGGTCGAAAACAGTAATCTCGACAACCAGTCGGGTAAAAAATCGATCAATGTTAGCAGTTATCCTTCAGGAATATATTTCTATACTCTTGTAGTTGATGGAAAAATAATTCAATCGAAAAAGATAATTGTAAAGCACTAAAAATAATTTTAATGAAATAAAAAAAAGCAGGCTTTAAATGCCTGCTTTTTTTATTTATCCGAAAACGGAAAAGTCTAAAGTCCGAATTCTTTTTTAATCATATCCACGCTATCCACTTTTTCCCAACCGAAGAATTCCACTTCTTTAAAGTACACATCTTTCCCATTAAGTTTTTCGGTGCGTGTGCTGCCATTTTTATAATACACTTCCACTTCCGCTTTATAATGGTCGCGGCCAAAATGCCCGTATGAAGCAGTACGCTCGAAAATCGGGTTCTTCAATCCGAAGCGCTGAACAATTGCGTATGGACGCAGATCAAACATCTTACTAACTCTTTCGGCTATCTGGCCATCGGTAAGTTTTTTACCTTCTGCATCTTTAACCTTTGCTGTTTTATAGGTATTTACATACACACCAACTGGTTCGGCAATACCGATAGCATAAGCAACCTGAACAAGCACTTCGTCGGCAACACCGGCGGCAACAAGGTTTTTGGCAATGTGGCGTGCAGCATAAGCAGCCGAGCGATCCACTTTTGATGAGTCTTTTCCTGAAAAAGCACCTCCACCATGAGCACCTTTACCCCCATAGGTATCAACAATAATTTTACGGCCTGTTAAACCGGTATCGCCATGAGGACCGCCTATCACGAACTTGCCGGTTGGGTTAACAAAATACTTTACATCGTCGCCAAAAAGTTTGCGTACACGTGCCGGTAAAGTCCTTTTTACACGTGGCAGCAGTATATTTTTTACATCATCGGCAATCTGGTCCTGCATTGCTTTTTCAGCAACTCTGGCAGCTTCGCGCGATGAATCAGCAGGAAGGATAAATTCGTCGTGCTGAGTTGAAACAACGATAGTATCGATACGAACGGGACGGTTACGTTCATCATATTCAACGGTAACCTGCGATTTGCTGTCGGGGCGCAGGTACTTCATCTTCTTACCTTCGCGGCGTATGGCTGCCATTTCCTGCAACATGATATGCGACAGTTCGATAGGCATAGGCATAAGGTTGTCCATTTCGTTGCTGGCATAGCCGAACATCATTCCCTGGTCGCCGGCACCCTGATCTTCAGGCTTAGCCTGGTCAACACCCATGTATATATCATCCGACTGTTCATGAATTGTTGAAATAACGCCGCACGAATTATTATCGAAACGGTATTCAGCTTTTGTATAGCCGATACGCTCTATGGTTCTGCGAACAATTTTCTGAATATCGACATAACCGGTTGTACGAACTTCGCCGCTGCAAACTGCAAGGCCTGTAGTTACAAGGGTTTCGCAAGCCACCTTGCTTTGCGGGTCGAAGCGCAAAAACTCATCGAGTAAAGCATCTGATATCTGGTCTGCAACTTTGTCGGGATGTCCTTCCGACACACTTTCTGATGTGAATAAATATCCCATCTCTATATGATTAAGAGGTTAAAAATGTATAAATGGTGGGGAATTTAAATGCTGCTTGCGGAAGTATGTTTTAGCATTTTTTTCCGTGGTTGCAAGCAATCAAATTTTTCCACGCGACTGAGCGGCAAAGGTAGAAATTT
>CAZBZA010000389.1:0-3659 GCA_964495865.1 uncultured Lentimicrobiaceae bacterium | reverse complement strand
GTGTTTTCATTCAAAGGAAACAATTGGTTTTGTAAAAATACAAAATATTAGGTAGCATGAATTTGTATAAAATTTTCAGTTTTCATTATAAATTTGAGCTTAAAAATCAAAATTTTGGAATGATTGTTGACATGTTTAAATCTTAACACTAAAAAACAAATATATGAAACAGCTCACATTTATTATGCTTATTGCAATCGCCGTTTTTTCAACTTCATGCGAAACTGACCAGGGTGGAAATGCTGATATGCGAACAATTGATTTTATTGTACAAAGTTCAGAATGGGTTGAATATGGAATTGAAGGGAATCCCGGATATGGATTTGCTGTTGATCTTTCAATGCCCGAAATCACTGACAACGTAATTAATAATGGAATGGCAAGTCTTTATATGAAATCAGGCGAATCGTGGCTTCCTGTGCCTATATATTTCTATAATGATTCTTATCAGGGTGGTTTTATTTACGCGATGAAAAGAGGAGTTTTCTCAATAGAATACTATGAAAGCGACCATTTTACACTTAGACCTAATACTCAAATTTTCAGATTAGTGATAGTGCAGCCTATCTAGGTTAGCAAACATCAGATTTAAGCCTCGCTTTATGAGGCTTTTTTTTTTGTAAGTTAGTGGCTTAAAAATGCTGTGACTCTTAAGTAAATAAAAGCTAAAAATATCAAGATCAGATAAATGGAACGGGAAACTAAAATAGAATGCCCCAAATGCGGAGCTGAAATAAATGTTAATGAAATCCTATATCATCAGCTGGAAGATGATTTTAGAAAGAAATATACTGCACAACTGGCAATTGAGAAGAAAAAGTATGATCATGAACTCGAAAACCTGAATCTGCAAAAAGAGGAATTTGAAAAGAAAAAGCAGAAGGAAAACGAACTGTTTCAGGAGAAACTGCAATTGAAGCTCAGGGAGGAAAAAGTACTGCTTGAAAAGCAGATCAAAGCCAAAATTTCTGAAGAACAATCAGAGCAGGTTGCAGCCATGCAGAAAGATTTGCAGGAGCAATCGGAAAAACTTAAAGAGCTTAGCCGCAGCAAAGCAGAAATTGAGAGGCTGAAACGCGAAAAAGATGAGCTTAAGGAAAGTGTAATGGCTGAAGCCGAACGCATTCTGAATCAGAAACTTACTGACGAAAAAGAAAAAATAAGGAAATACGAGCAGGATCGTAATGAGTTAGCCATTAAGGAATTACAAAAACAATTAGAAGATCAAAAACGTCTCACGGAGGAAATGAAGCGTAAGCAGGAGCAAGGCTCTATGCAATTGCAAGGTGAAGTCCAGGAGCTTGCTATGGAAGAATGGCTGGCAGCAAATTTTCCGCTCGATACCATCGAAGAAATAAAAAAAGGTGCCCGGGGCGGCGATTGCATCCAGACTGTAAATACCCGAACCCGTCAGAATTGCGGAACAATTTATTACGAAAGCAAGCGCACCAAAGACTTTCAACCTACATGGATTGAGAAATTTAAGAGTGATATACGTATTAAGGGCGCTAATATCGGTGTTCTTGTAACAGAAGTATTACCGTCGGACATGGATCGTATGGGTTTGAAAGAAGGTATATGGATATGTACATATGACGAATTCAAAGGATTATGTAAGGTTTTACGCGAATCAATCGTACAAGTTAGCAACGCAGTAGCTTCGCAGGAGAATAAGGGTGATAAAATGGTTATACTTTATGATTATCTCACAAGCAATACATTTCATATGCAAATCGAAGCTATTGTTGAAGGGTTTACGCAAATGAAAATTGACCTGGACAGTGAAAAGCGGTCAATGCAAAAAAGCTGGAAAATGCGTGAAAAGCAAATAGAAAAAGTTATTGATAATACAATCGATATGTATGGTTCAATTAAAGGAATAGCCGGCAGCGCAGTTCAGGAAATAAAACAACTCGAAATGCCATATTCTGATATTCTTCCTGAGAATGTATAATTTACCTGTGAACTACATTAAAGCTGCTGATTGCTGTGTTTTTTCTAAAGTCTAAAAGTCCCATAATTAATATTATGTTAAATAGAAAATAACAAAACAGAAGAGCCCGGCTAAACCGGGCTCTTCTGCACATAATGTATGATTGAATTATAAATTGCTCAATTTGTCGTTAATAGCTACTAATTTCTCATTCATTTTTAACCTTGTGTATATTTCTTTTAACGAAATAAGTGTAGGTTTATCCTGAGGTTGAATTGTTTCGCATTTTTCAAGATATGGTAATGCCAGGTTAAGGTAATTATTCCCGTCAGCTAACATTTTGTCATATTTTGCAGTTTCATTGATCGGAAGTTTATTAGCTTCATTAATTACTTCACCGCCTTTATTAAAGTAAATGGCTCCAAGATTAAATAATGCATCAAAATAATTAGGATCTGCATCAATTGTTTCCTTGTAAGCGGCTATTGCAGCATCAAAATATTTTGCTCTGTCAGCATCAGAAAGGCTGGTGTCATTTTTCATCAAATCATACGTTACCCCTACTGCATAAAGTACCGAAACATTTTTAGGTTCTTTCTCTTTAGCTTCCATGAGGCTCGAAATAGCTTTTGCATGGTTGTTAGTAGAGATGTACATATTAGCCTCAGTAATAATAATATCAGTATTACCAGGGAACATTTCTTTAGCTTGATTAAGAATCTGAGCTCCTTTTTCGAGATCGCCTTTATCCTTGTAAAGATTTGCAAGTGAAGTATATACGCTAACTTCTTTCATTCTTAAATCAGCAAGATATTGGTAACTTTCGATAGCTTTATCAAGAAAAGCAGGATCAGTAGCAGCTTTCTTTTCGAAACATAAAGCAGCACCATAATTGGCTAAAGTATCAATAGTTTGATTTTCGTTGCTGATATTGATCGCTTTTTCAAAGAATGGCATTGCACCATCAAAATCATTTTGCTGGAAATAAGAGATACCCTCGTTAAAAAACTCTCCGCCGATTGCACCAAGACGAGCAGCTATATCAGTTTTAAATTCTCCTTTTGCATCTAAAGTGCGTGCTTTGGTGTAGGCTTCGTATGCTACATTTATTGCATCAGGAGCAAGTACCGCTTTTGCAGGAGAAATCTGAATATCAAGATAGATTCCGCCTCTGTAATACCATACTTTGGCATCAGTTGAAGCTTCTGGATAAGTAATGGCTTTGTCGATAAATTCTTTAGCCTTAATCAAATCCTTTTTCATCCAATAATTGTATGCCGAGGTACGGTCTTTCTTCATTTGGGCGAAAGAAGCACTCACCAGCATAATTAGGGCAAATAAAACAAGAGTTCTTTTCATTTCCTTAACTTTTTAGTTTTGATTTTTCTTTGAGTTAATGTTTATTGTTTATTTATAGGTGTTTATTCTTCTGGTATTATATTATCTGAATTTTCCTGATCATCAGTTGGAGTTTCGATATCTTCGCTTTCATTCAGTTCAGTTCCTTCCAACAATTCTTCGTCATCCACTTCATCTATCTCACATTCAACTTTTGCAACTGCGGCAATTCCATCATCTTCTTTCAGGTTTATAAGTCTTACTCCCTGTGTTGCTCTTCCCATAACTCTCAGATCGCTGACTCCCATGCGGATAATTATTCCTGATAGGTTGATGATCATAAGATCGTCGCGGTCGGTTACATTTTTGATAGCAATGAGGCTTCCGG
>CAZBZA010000388.1:1972-3662 GCA_964495865.1 uncultured Lentimicrobiaceae bacterium | reverse complement strand
ATCAGTTAAACAATGATTTATTCCTTTTAAAATGACACGCTTGCCCCAAATGTAAAGGACCGCATTCCCGGGAAGGATGCCCACTCGAACCCTTGCGCGTTATCGGAACCAATAATACCTTCGGGATTAATGTTGTCGGGAAGCGTAGTATAGATGTAGAAAAGATCGCGGCCTACGATGGAAAGGGTAAGGGTTTGAAAAACCTTTGATTTTTTAAGTACATATTGAGGCACCGAGTAGCTGAGGGAAATTTCGCGCATTTTCACCCATGTATTTTCAATAATTCCGGGTGTGGAAACAAATTTCCCCCAACCACCGGCATTAGGCAGGTATTTGTACAAATAATTCACCACTTTATCATTGGGAGTTCCATCGGCATACACGCCATCGAGAATAATTCCTACGTTGCGCACATTCCCATCAGGGTCAGTGTAAGGCAAACCTCCGCCATCACGTTCGAGCAGTGTTTCGGGGCTCTGACCGGTTTGAAGGCCAATAACATACGATCCGCAATAAATATCGCCGCCCCATTTGGTATCGATTAATGCTCCCAGCCGGAAATTCTTGTACAAAAGTTCGGTATTGAACGCAGCCAGGAAATCGGGCGAAGCATTCCCTATCGGAACTCGGGTGTCGGTAATCAGGTATTTTGTGCCTTCGTCATTAACAACGCGGTTGCCATTGTCATCATAAATATAATCATACCCGGTGATGGTTCCGTACTCGTCACCTTCGTAGAGATCCATGGCCGGACCATTCAACCCCCAGATATCAGCCAGGTGATACGTGTCGGAATATCCGCCGAGGCTTTCGATATAATTCCTGTTTCGCGAAAAATTAATCCCTGCTCTCCAGATAATATTCTGATTCTGAACAGGAACCGTATTGATTATAAATTCGAATCCTTTGTTGGAAAGTTCACCCTCGTTGATTGTGATATTAGAAGCCCCTGAACTTACAGGCACCGGAAGGTTTAATATCTGATCGAAGGAATATTTGTAGTAATACGTGAAGTCGATATCAACCCTGTTGTCGAACAAGCCAATATTTACGCCGGCCTCGTACCCGTTTACAAACTGCGGTTTTAATTCGAAAGGCGGAATGATATCAGGCAAAGAGGATGATTGCTGGCCACCGAAAAAACTGGTATTATAGTAAAAATTTTTCTGATAAGGCAAAGCGCTATTAGCTGTTTGCGCAATCCCTCCCCTTACTTTCAGAAAATACAGCCAGGGCATTTTTTCCTGAAGGTCGAATGCCTCGGTTGCAATAAAGCTCAGGGAAACTGAGGGGTAGAAATACGAATTATTATTATCAGGTAAAGTTGAGGACCAGTCGTTCCTTCCGGTAAGCTCAACAAAAAGATAATTGTCGTAGCTCAGGTTAAGAAACGAAAACACTGAATTGGTGCGCTGTTTCAACACTGTTTCCGACGGAACCATGGAACTCACCGAATTGCCCGGATTTACAAGTATAGTGTTGCCTTCCTCATCCGTTGTATAGGTAGGTTCGGTATAATTAAAGAAGGTGTACATATTGGGATAATACCATGTGCCTGAGTGAGCTGCGATTCCATAAGCATCGTAGTTCCAGCGGCTGGTTCCGGCGGTTAGCCTTGCATCGAATTTCGAACCGAGGATTTTTTCCTTATGAGCCATCAGGAAGAATTCGAGGTTATCATTAGCTGTGC
>CAZBZA010000388.1:0-1872 GCA_964495865.1 uncultured Lentimicrobiaceae bacterium | reverse complement strand
AGGATTTTTTCCTTATGAGCCATCAGGAAGAATTCGAGGTTATCATTAGCTGTGCGCTCAATGCTGTTGGTATAACCGCCACCCTGCAGTCCTATAAAATCAGTAGGTTTATTTTTCGATTCGAACTGCTCAACGGTATAATCGCGGCCAGCACGGCCCGTAGCATTCAACCATGGAGTTATATTATAAATAAGGGAAACTGATCCGGTATATTTATCCCTGTCCTGCCATGTATTATTGTTGTAATAATTCCACCAAAGGTATTTGTCAACATAATAAAAAGGATATCCTTCAAGCTGGTTCCTCGATCCGTCAGCCAACTGGTAATTCTCCTTATCAATTCCCTTGTAACTTCTGGGCCACGAATACAAATACCCTTTACTGAACGAATTGCCATCTTCGCCTATCATAGGACTGTTTTTACGGTTGTATTTCACGTAAGTTAAAGTAGCATCGGCTATTAATTTCTCCGAAATTTTGATGTTCGTACCAAAATTGATGGTGGTCCGGCTATAATTGCTGTTATCAATTACCGGAGTATGATCCTGCCGGGTTAACGACATACGCAGTGCACCTTTATCCGTTTTCCCTTCAACCGAAACATTATGAGTCTGAGTGCTTCCATTATGGAAAGCATCTTTAATGTTATCGGGCTGTGGCGAATAATCGCGCATTTCGCCATCCCACCATTTAACCATCTGGCCTTTCATTTCGGGTCCCCAGGAAACAGCAGATCCGTAATAGCCAAACTCTTCGGAAGTTGTTGAGGTTTTACCTTCCTGGTTCAGTATCAGTTTGTCGGTACCATAAATCCCGGGGTATAGAAGTGTACCGTCCTCATCAACCGGAAACCCCGGTTCACTCAGGGTGATGGGGCCGCCATGCCCGTATTTGTTCTGGACATCGCGGTACATATAAGGCTGGGTTAGCTTATAATTGTAGTTATAGCTTACGCCGATTCCATTTTGTTTTTTACCTCTTTTGGTAGTGATAAGGATAACACCATTAGCGCCACGCTCGCCGTAAAGCGCCGAAGCAGCACCCCCTTTCAGAACGGTATAATCCTCTATATCAAATGCATTGAGGTCCGAAATTCCGTTTCCCCAATCCACTCCGCGCCCAACATTACTCAGTCCGGGATTATTATCCAGCGGAACATTATCCACTACAATCAGCGGCTGATTATTTTTGGCCAGGTTATTATTTCCCCTGATCACAATACGTGTTGAGCCACCCTCGACACCGTCGCCCTGCGAAACAAGCACACCTGCCGACCTGCCTGCAATGGCACCAAGAACATTCGAGGTATTGCTCCGGGTTATTTCCTCGGTATCCATTTTTTCGGAAGAGTAACCAATTTCGCGTTTTTCACGCTTCACGCCGAGAGCAGTTACCACCACTTCTTCCAGATTTTGCAATTCCGGTTTCAACTCCACATTAATTACCTGCTGATTACCCGCCGCTATTTCAATCGGGGTAAAGCCAATAAATGTGAATACAATAACTGATGTTTCAGAAACTCCAGGCAACGAATATTTCCCATCAATATTAGTTGTAGTACCCTGTGAAGTCCCTTTAATTAAGATAGTTACGCCGGGTAATGTTGAGCCATCGTCATGATCAGTTACCGTTCCGGTTACGGTGCGCGTTTGAGCCAAAGCGGTAAGAGAAATTAGGATGGATAAACTCAAAAAAACAAGTACCTTCTTCATTTGAAAGTTATTTTATGGTTAAGCTAAGTGATTACAAGAATACTAATTTTTGATTTAGAACAGCTGCAAGAGCGTAAGAGAAACCGGGTAATTTATAAATCGACTTTCCTACATTATTACTAAAGTAGCTTTCACAAAAATAGGAATATTATCAAGCATG
>CAZBZA010000387.1:0-3668 GCA_964495865.1 uncultured Lentimicrobiaceae bacterium | reverse complement strand
CTTCCGTCATTAATTAATCGCCTGGTTGGCATCAATTTCGGCTTGTGGTAAGGGTAAATACCGCTTGGTGTCGTAGTTGAAATCCGGACCAAGAACGGCTTCAGCGGCTGTTTTTCCCCAGCGCATAAGGTCGAAGTAGCGGTGAAACTCCTGTGCAAGTTCAGCCCGGCGTTCGTTGCGGATAGCATCGCGCAGCAGGTTGTTATCAGTAGTTGTAATGTCGGCAAGAAGACCTGCCGGTACTGTACCGTTGTAACTCGCACGGGCACGCTGCCTTACTTTATTAAGGTTAGCCATTGCCGAATCGGCCTGGCCGTTTTCGAGGAATGCTTCCGCTTTCATCAGCAGCACATCGGCATACCGCAAATAAATGTAATTCAGGTCGCCATCGCCTTTGAGCGAAGATGATATTTCCGAGAGTGGTTGCTGGTGTTTTTTGGTGAGGAATCCGGTTGGCGACCATGCCATACTGAATGGTTCGCCATTGAGCCACGGCTGCCCGTCGCGGCCAATGCTGTAATCGAGGCGTGGATCAACTTCACCGCCTGTCGTTTTCTCAAAAGCATCGACCAGCACCTGTGTTGGAGCATTAAAATAATACCCGCCTTCGGTTGGAGGAGCAAACCATTGATTCAAACCGTTGCCTTCACCCGGGCTTTGTGCTGTGAGATGCTGAATTTCAAAAATGGACTCTTTGCTGTTTTCGTTAGCCAGTTTAAAATTATCGGAATAATTTGGTAACAGGCCGTAAATTCCCAGGTTATCAAGCTGTTGGAAATATCCCAGCGCAGCTGACCATTTTCCTTGATACAGGCTTACTTTGCCCAGCATTGCGAGTGCGGCGCCTGTGGTAGCCCGGCCAGCGTCGGACGAAGTATAGGACACAGGAAGAACGGCAGAGGCTTCGGTAAGGTCTTTTTCAATTTGCTGATAAACGGCAGCTGCATCGCTTAGGGGCACATGAATGGCTTCCTGCGTGATCTGTGGCAGGAGTTTGAGAGGAACACTGCCAAAGATATTTACAAGGTTGAAGTAGGAATAAGCCCTGATAAATTTGGCCTCGCCAATTATCCTGCTCCTGAGTGCTTCATCCATAGGAACATTGGGTACGTATGTTATTACGTTATTGGCCCTGGCAATAGCTTCGTAAGCGAAACTCCAGTAATTACCAATTATTCCATTATTGGCATCAGCTGTAAAATTATCAATGTAGCTGATTTCAGCCTGGTCGCCGGGATTTCCACCTTTTACGGCATCGTCCGAAGCAATATCGCCAAACACCCAGATATAATTGTCGGAGCTTGCAAAGCTCAGGGCATTGTAGGTGCCGTTGATAGCCTGTATGGCCTGTTTGTCATTTTTGTAATAAGTGTCGGTCGAAAAAGTCCCTTTCAGGTCTTCCGTCAGGAATTTGTTGCACGAACTCATCGAAACCAGTATGATTACAAGAAATATAGCAGCGATATTTATAAAGGATTTTATGCCGTGTTTCTGTATTCTGTGCACTGAAAGGCTGTTGGAATTATATTTTGTGTGTTTCATAGCCGTATCTGATTAAAAGTTGATGTTTACACCAAACATAATGGTCATTGCCGAAGGATAAGTTCCCCAGTCGATACCCGAAGCCTGATCGCCTTCGCTTTTGGAGTTATCACTCACCGTCATTTCGGGATCGAGGCCTGAGTATTTGGTAAATGTCAGCAGGTTGGTACCCGATACATATACTCTGGCATGCGCCATTCCGATAACTTCGAGTGCTTTTTGAGGAATAGTGTAGCCTATCTGCATGTTTTTAAGTCGCACGTATGAGCCGTCTTCAAGGAATCGTGATGAGGGACGGGCATTATTGGATTTGGCTGTCCATGCTGCACGGGGTTGGGTATCGGATGTTCCGTCGCCGGTCCAGCGTTCGTCAAAATATCGTTGCGTTACTGTAAAACCGCGATAAAATCCTTCGATATCCTGGTTGATCTGAGCGTAAATTTTATTGCCATAGGAACCCTGGAAAAATATACTTACGTCAAAATCCTTATAATTTCCGGCCAGGTTAATACCGGCGAAAAGTTTAGGAATTGCGCTTCCCATATGCACGCGATCGCTATTATCGATGCGGTTATCGCCATTCTGGTCTTTGAATTTCACATCGCCAGGTTCAATACTGTTTCCCTGGAAAGCGGATAGTAAAATATCCGTTTCGTTCTGAAATATTCCTTCCATTTCGAGAAGGTAAAAAGAGCCGATCGGCTGTCCAACTTCCGTGCGGGTTGCATATACGCCGGTTTCAACCTTGCCTCCGTACAAAGCGGCATCGAGTTCGAGTACTTCGTTATGGAGGAAAGTAACATTGCCGCCTAACGAATAGCCCCAGTCGCTTTTATTTTTACGGTAAACAGCTTCTATTTCAATACCGGTATTCAGTACCGATCCGCTGTTAATCCAGGCTGCCTCAGCATCACCTACCGAAGGCGGATTTGGAGCTTTAACGAGCATGTTTTCAGTTACTTTATAGAAATAGTCGATCGAAAAAGCAAAAGCGCCTTTCCAGAGTTCGGCATCAATACCACCGTTGTACTGATAACTGGTTTCCCATTTCAGGTTTTCGTTGCCAAGTGATGTTTGTGCGTAGCCATTGTACGATACTCCGCCGAAAGGGTAGTTGAAATACGGAGAAATACGGTCGCTGTATGCATAAAGGCCAATTTCCTGGTTTCCTATTGCTCCATACCCGGCACGGATTTTCATATTTTCGAGCCAGCCGACATTTTTAAGGAAAGATTCCTGTTTTATTACCCAACCGCCTGACAATGAGTAGAAATTACCCCATTTGTTGTCGCCGGTAAACCGTGATGAGCCATCGCGGCGTATGGTTGCCGACACATAATATTTTTGTTTGAAATCATAATTGAAACGTCCGAAGAACGAGGCCAGCGAAGATGTGTATTCCGACTGCGAGCTGTTTTTAATGCCAATCCCATTCCCGATATAGATCAGTTCGTCCTGTTGAATGGGGAAATCAGAATCATCGGCATAAAGCACCTTACCGTTGTTTTGAATAGCTTCGAATCCAAGCAGAGCAGAAAAAGTATGGAATTCGGAAAAGTTTTTTTCGTAATTGAGAAGGTTGTTCAATGTCCAGTTTGCAATACGTTCAGTCGAAACGCTCAGGCTGTTCCTTGCGTTGATGCGGTTATCAGTTCCCCAGGTACGGCTAAAACGCCGGCTGTCGGAACTGCGGTAATCCATACCGAAATTGGTGGTAAAGCTTAAATCTTTATATACTTTGGCTTTGAAATATGCTTTTCCGAGATAGCTGTCGTCCTTGCGGTTGTTATCGTTGTATTCAGCCATTCCGATTGGATTATAACCATCCCCCAGGTAAGAGTCATACACCTGGGCGCCGAAATATTCCGCCGGACGGTCAACAAAGGTTCCATCTTCAAATTTTACAGGGATGGCCGGGTTGCGGAAAAAAGCATACCTCACCACACTTCCGCCATTGCCGCCATACCCATCGCCTGAGCTTCCGATAATATCATTGTTCGAAACTCCTGCAAGCATGCTTAATCCAACGGTGAGCCATTTGCTTACATCCGAATTAACATCTATCCTTGCTGTTCCACGTGAGTAACCTGTATTATTTACAATACCCTGCTGGTTAAAATACGACG
>CAZBZA010000386.1:0-3675 GCA_964495865.1 uncultured Lentimicrobiaceae bacterium | reverse complement strand
AACAGAGACTATTTCAGGTGAAATAGTCTCTGTTCTTTTAATTTAAATACCGATTTACGCTCCAGTGCTTTCCCAATAAAAACATATTTATTTGAGCCTTAACTCATCCAGTATTGGAGTTTGTATTGCACTGACCTGGTTTTGAACCACATCATTAAGTTGTTCGAATATCACAATTTCATTTTTACCTTTTTTTAGCCATACGCCAGGCAGATAAAGGGTTTGCTGTGGACCTACACTCCAGTATCGTCCAAGGTGATGCCCATTTACAAAAACAATTCCTTTGCCCCAGTTGCGCATGTCAAGAAAGGTATCGCCGGTAGTATCCAAATCGAATTGTCCATGGTAAAACACAGGCCTTCCTGGTACATTTTTACTGTTGAAGGATTGCAGGTCAGGCACTGTTTCGAGAGGGAACCTATGCATCTGCCAATTTCCTGTAATCTCAATTCCATTTATGGTAACAGGACTTATGATGCCTTTCAGGTTATTAACAATTTCGGCACCGTAATTAATGCGACCCATATTTTCGACCAGTATTTCGAGAGTAGCGTTGAATGGAATTTCAATCTCCATTGAATAATTTTTGTAGTAACGATTCAGCACCCCGACTTTTTCACCATTTACATATACGGTTGCATAATCTCTTAAGCCGTTTATTTCGAGCTTCCCACTGATGGGCTGAACAAACTTCTTACTATATAAAACATAGCCATGCCCCTGGCTTAACTGTTCGAAAGTTAAAGGGTTATCATTAACAACGGGTTTAATTTTATCTTTCAGAGAAGCGATATCCACAGCTTTGGTAAGTTTGATTTCAGGGATTGAAATAACCGGTATAGCTGCGGGAATTTCAGGAATTGTATAATTAACATACTTCACAAGTTCCTGACGGATAGCCATGTATTTCGGCGTTGCCCAGCCGGCTTCGCTTATTGGTGCATCGTAATCATAGCTTGTAATGTCAGGTTGGATATCATGGTTCTTATCGTAGTTGGCACCACTTGTAAATCCAAAATTTGTCCCCCCATGTACCATGTAAAAATTGAAAGACACATCATTGTCGAGGTACTTTTTCATTTGATTTACAACTGTTTCTGTAGGAACTTTCTGAAATTCCTCAGCCCAGTGATCGAGCCAGCCCGGGTAAAACTCAGCTACCATATACGGACCTTTACCTCCATTATACTGATTTACGATTTTCTTCAGATTTTCAATATTATCCTCTCCGTTGGCAGTAGGCATCGCACCTTCGATAAAACCTCCTTCGAAAAGCCAGCTGCCATCAGAAGTGAACAGGGGAACTTCCACACCCGCTTTCAGCAACTGGTCTTTAATGGCATAACTGTATTTTTTATGCTCTTCCAGGGGAATATCCTTTCGCTGAGCCACATAGGAGCCAAATTCGTTTTCTGCCTGAACCATAATTACAGGTCCGCCTTGCGTAATCTGTAAATCTTTTACTTCACCAATAAGTTTCGAAATATACACATTGCACGAATCGAGAAATGGCTTGTTATTGGTGCGGATTACGAGGTCCTTGTTTTTTACCAGCCACCAGGGATACCCGCCAAACTCCCACTCGGCACATGCATATGGGCCAGGACGAAGGATTACCATCAATCCCTCCTCGCCAGCCAGTTTTATAAATTCCCTGATATTGCGGTTGCCGGTGGTGAAATCCCACACTCCTGGTGCAGTTTCGTGGTAGTTCCAGAATACATAGGTTGCAACCGTATTCAAACCCATGGCTTTGATCATTTGCAGGCGCTGTTTCCAGTATTCGTGAGGGATACGCGAATAATGCATTTCGCCACTGTAAATTTTAATTGGTTTGCCATCATACATGAATTCACCTCCGCTAATTGCGAAAGTATGCTTAGGTTGCGCGTTGGAAATTGATAAGATGCCAGTAAGCAGAATCAGGATTAAAATCGATTTTTTCATTGAGTGTTTTTGATTTTTTATTTCGTTATTGATTATTGATCGAAAGAGAAAAGCGTTGATGGTGTTTGAATTTCATCACATGATTAGTCATTATACTTATAAGTTACAAGTTCTGTGTACATGCTCTTAAAATGTTACCGCTTCACTCTTTTAACCCTCTGTACACACAATCAGCCATGGTACAACTGTCGCAGGCATAACCAAGGTGTTTGATTTCTTTCCCTATTCCGGCAATGGCACTGATGGATTTGATAGGATTCATAAGGCAACTTTCCGAAAGCGAAATTTTTCCAAAATTTTCAGGAAAAAACGCAAAGAATTTCTTTTGTTCGCTGACATTCCAGGCACAGTAACCGGGACTATATCGGTTTGAGACTTTCAAACCAATGGCCTCCATATCAGCATTAAGCGTTTCGTGAATTTTATCCATAGCCGCATCTACAACTACCGAGCCTATCATATCCATAATAAAGCCTTCGGGATAATGACCTTCTTTCATCAGCAGTTGTGATCGCGCTTCAATTTTTGGCCCGGCTGTACAAAGCATTAAGGCAATTTTTTCGGCATGCCTGAGATAGACTGAGATGTTTTTCCCAACCTGGAAATCAGTTTCTTTCACGCGAATAATCTGATTAACCTTATCGATCGAAATATCGTCAACAATCCTATAACCACCATATATTTCGCATAGGTCCTTTGCTTCCTGCAGTTCAAGGCTGATCATTTCATCGAAATGAGAAGGAATCTCACCCGGGCCATATTTTAACAGTTTGGCTACTGCTGCTTTGTCAATATCCAGATCACTAAAACTGAGCCCGAAGCGTTTTATTTCCATGATTTAATTCACTTTGGAGGAATGCTGACCTAAGTAATTCACCAAACCCTGTGGGTCGGGGCTATAGAAATCTGCATTTATTTTCTGGCAGAATTCCTGGTTTACAGGAGCGCCACCAATACATACTACAAGATCAGGGTATTTTTCTTTCAGGTTTTTAACGATACTTTCCATGTTAACCATAGTGGTTGTAAGCATAGCTGAAAGTCCGACAAAACTGCCGGGATGTTTTTCAAGTTCCTCGAGAAAGCGATCGTGATTGATATCAACACCAAGGTCGATTACTTCCCAACCGGCACCTTCAACCATCATAGCCACCAGGTTTTTACCAATATCGTGCAGATCGCCGGCAACAGTGCCGATTATAAATTTTCCTTTCCGGCTGATTTCACCGCTTTGAAAATAAGGACGCAGGTGCTTCATTGCAGTATTCATCGCCTTGGCCGACATGAGCATCTGGGGAACAAAAATTTTGTGCTCCGAAAACTTCTGCCCTACCCGGTTCATGGCTTCAACAAATCCTTTTTGCAGGATTTCGTCGGCAGCGAACCCGTTTTCAAGCGCCATTTGTGTAAGCTCATCGGCACCATCCTGACCCTTTAATTCGGGCGGATATGGTGAGGCTTTATTAATTTTCCCAAACTCAATGCAATGAGCAACCTGTTCAATTAAGTTCATGGTATTTATAGTATTATTTACACAAATTATCAGAATGGTTTTTTAGTCTGTTGAGCATAAGTTTTCCATTCACTGATTTCCAGTGAATTCTCTGGCGATCTTAATCATCTCTTTTATATTTGCTGAAGGTGTATTAGGCGGTAGAGCGCAACCTGCGTTAAGGATAAACCTCGGAGAACCTGAATAAATCTCCAGGAGTTCAATAGTTTTTTGCC
>CAZBZA010000385.1:0-3676 GCA_964495865.1 uncultured Lentimicrobiaceae bacterium | reverse complement strand
AAAAGTGATTACCCGGGCGGGAAAATACTCAATATTCATTATGCAGGTTACAGCCTGTCAGTTAAACTTTAAGCCGCTTGAAATTTTATGAAAAGAATCATTTTTATAGCTTTACTATTTGCCTCTGCAAATGCTTTTGCCCAGGAAATCCTACTGGAACAGAATGTAAAATCCGATTCAATCCGTCCTTCGCGGGGACCGAATCTCAAAAACTTTTCTCACTTTTATATTGGCCTCGGTTTCCCTTTGAATACCAACGAAGATGTAACCTACACAAAGTTTGGATCATCAACCGCCATTGATTTTGGATTCAGGTATAAACGGAAATTTACCAGCTTTTTCGCTACAGGATTTGATCTGGGTATCGGATCAAATACATACAATCTGTCGCAGGATGTTCCTAAAACAGTGCCCGACACAATTATTAACGAAAAGGAAAAATTCCGGATTTTTAGTGTTTCGCCATCAGCCTACCTGCGGTTTAACTTTGGCAGGCGTGGTAATTATGTCGGCAATTTCCTTGATCTGGGCGCTTACGGCGGTTGGAATATGCGCAAAATGCATTTAACTGTTAATAAAAATGAGCAGGACGAAAAAGTGAAGGTCGAAACAACACGACTGGATTATATGGAGAATTTCTCGTATGGTTTTCTTGCCCGTGCCGGCAGCAATCGGTATGTGGTAACCGCAAAGTACCGGATGAGCGATATTTTTAAATCATCTTATTCCATTCCCGAATTACCGCGCCTTACAGTAGGAGTGGAGGTTGGATTGTTCTAGGTTTATTTTGGACCTGTTGAAAAACATATATGGCAATATAATCAACAAAATAGAATTTGATATCTAAGCATCAAACCCACTGAAAATGCACATTATGAGTCAAAGTCTATACATTTTAGATTTCGGTGCGCTGCACCTTGTTTGGTATTTTTTCATTTTCCTACAAATATTCCGGTGCGCTGCACCTTTATTTATTGAATTTTACCGAGATCAAATAAAGCCACAGAGTGGCGAAATATTTGTAGCTTGGCGAATTAGAGTATAATTTAAGGTGCAGCGCACCGGAATATTAATCCAATCAATATTCCGGTTAAGTTTTTAAACAGCCCCTGTTTATTCCAGGAAAAAGTCAAAGTCCGAAATCAAATGCAAAGGTATTTCATAAAAAAAGCCGGCTTAGAAATAAGACCGGCTTTTTAATGTAAAATATCAGAACCTATTCAAAAACAATTTTCTTTGTCCAGGTCATGGTTGAGGTTGAAAGTTTCAGGAAATATACTCCCGGATTTACTTCAGGAATAGTGTAACTGATTGTATTGTCACCCGATTTTAATTTTTCAGGAACTGAATAAACACTTTTTCCGGCAATGTCAACTATCTGCATAACTGCCGATTGCGCTGAAGGTACATTAACGGTTAAACTGAAGTTGCCATCCGAAACCGGGTTTGGCGTAATTTTCAAAGGTGATTGTCCGGGTAGTTCAGCAATACCGATGTTGTTAACAACTGTGATATAAATTTTTGCTGTGGCTGTAAGAGTAGGATCGGCCTGGTATGCAATTTTATAAACTACTGAATCACTTCCGAAATAACCTTCGGTAGGTAAATAGCTAATAACATTAGGATTGGCAAATGGAATATAAGAATTCCCATTAACTGCAGGCACTTCGATGCTCAACGAAACCGGGGCTTCTTTGATGTCATTATCCAAAACATTTATGGTTATGAGTTCCGAAATTTTTGTTTTTGCTGAATCGTTAACTGCGGTTGGCGGGCCTGTAAGCTCGAACAGAACACCATCATTATCAACAAATCGTTTCACAAAATTCTGATAGTAAATATTGGCGATGGTTGCATCGTGGATGATAAGCGTGTTTTCGTCGTTATCATTGTCGGCAGCAGCGCTCCAGTTGTGCGAACCGGTAAGTACCAGTGGATCCGATGAAGTAGCATTCTGATCAACAACCATGTATTTGTGATGCATAATTCCGCTGTTCACATCATCAAAAGTATAATGAGTACCTAATGCAGCCTTGAGGATGGTATTTACAGTTGCGCCATTGTTTCCTTCGGCATTGGTAATCATATTTACTGCATCGCCATCTGCTTTCTGAGCAGCAATAGCATCGGCCATCTCGTTGCGTGTAATAAGCATTGTTGCAATACTCAGGTCGTTGTCAGTGGTATTAATATTCTGAACAATCTTAGCATTTACGCCATCAGTAGGGCTGAAATAGTTCTCAACTCTTTTACCATTGATGATAAATTCGTGGGGCGTATTGTTCTTTTTTGTGAAACCGAAACGGGCTTTCACGGCATCAGCAGTACTTCCTGATGATCCCCACATTTCCTCAAATTCAATTTTAAAAGCACGTGCAAGACTCTGGTCCTGAATAATAATCACATTATTCGGGTCGAGGTTTATCTGTCCATCCGTTAAATTGGTCGAACCGGTCCACACAAGCGGATCATTTGGATTGGCTGATTCAGTATCGAAAAGGATGAATTTATTATGCATAATTCCGGTGCGGCCCGAACTGGATGGTCCGATAAGAACATTTACGTTCGAATTTTCTAGATCATCAATACCCATGTTAGCAGTAGTTCCACAACCGATTACCCTTACCGTAACACCTCTGTTGGCAGCTGCTTTTAATGCATTACTTACATTGCTCATGCCTGAATTGTTGAAATTGTACATGGTAAGATCCACGGTATATTTTGCCCGGTTGATATAGCTGATGAGCGTATCATCAATAGCATTTGGTAAAGTAATTGCATTTACTCCATTGGAATACGAGTGATCTACGGCAGTATTAAAATACACTTTCATATCGCCTGTTGAGTTCGAAATAGTGGCGAAAGGCAATGTCCCTGAAAAAGCTGTATCGCTTCCGCTAACCGAAAAAGCCTGCACCCATATTACCTGTCCGGCCGACATGCCCGAAAGCGCGATATCATGATTGGTTGAACCGCCGGTGCCGGAAACGTGGTTGGCTTTTACCGTTTCAGCAGTTAATCCGTAGTACATTTCGGAAGTACCGGCAATGTTGGTTACCCAGTTGAAATCGAGTTCAGTTTTTGTGAAATTAGTGTTGACCAGTACACTTGTAAGGTATATTGAACTGGTCATCTGAATATCTGCAATAGTGCGTGGAAGCATCTGATATCCAGCCGTTGGGCTATTGTAATCGAACTGTGATAATACACCGGTTAGTGTAACCATTCCGTTTGGAATTGGCTGTCCGATAATATCAGTCTGGTTGTTTTTTACATAGATATATCCGCTTTCGCCATTCGAAGTAAACTGGTATTTCTTCTGAGTAAAGATTCCTCCTGCATCAGCGAATTGCACGTTGTTAACCTGTATGAGCATACTTTCGTAAGCTTCGGTAAGTTGTGCAGGTGTCAACGCTATAGGTGCAGGCACAGGGTTACCGGTCGATCGTATAGTAACATTGGAAACAGGATCAAGCTCAAGCAGCTGATTGTAATTTTTAAGTGTTCCGGTTATTGTTACCGAGTCGCCACGGTTCACGCCGTTAACTGCTGAGCCATAGGCTGCAATTCCGGCAGTGTTATCCTGGAAATAGCGGATAACTCCAAGTTCAGCGCCATTGGTAACAACACCTTTAACGGTTACAACTGTTCCCACGGCCATTCCTCTGGCTTCGAG
>CAZBZA010000384.1:0-3679 GCA_964495865.1 uncultured Lentimicrobiaceae bacterium | reverse complement strand
GTGTCCTGTTGTTATTTGCAGGAATCGGGGCTACCCTGGCACAGAACCTTGTTATCAGGTTTACGGATGGCACCGAAAATGCCGAATTGCTTACTTCGCTTCAGAAGTTGAGTTTTGCCGACGGAAACCTTGTGCTTACGTATAAAAGCGGCTCAACGGGTGAATTCGCACTTCCCGCGGTTCAGAAACTCTATTTCGGGATGCAAACCTCTGTCCCGGAAACCGCTTTACCCGACGAAAACAAAATGTACGTTTATCCTAACCCGGCTGAGCAGGAAATTCATCTGAAAAATGTTCCCGCCGGAACTTCTATGATTTTCATTTACCGTATGGATGGCAAACTCGTTATGGAGCGCTTTGCTTCGGAAACAACCGAATTGATTGATATCAGTAATCTGCAAAGTGGTTTTTACCTGCTTGTAGCAAATAACCAAACAGTTAAATTCATCAAATTATGAAGAAAATAACTTTACTCACTATCTTCATGGTTAGTTGCGTGTTTGTGTTCGCCCAGGAGAAAATGTATATTCATAAATCGGATAAACATACACTTGGCGCTTTAATTTCACAGACCGACAGCATTTATTTCAGTACCGACGGCGCTTACACCTATTTTAGGGTTGGCGATACATTGGCCGGTTATCCAACATCGTCCATTGATAGTCTTACGTTCGGGGCAAACTCCAATACTATTTATGTGATCTATGATAACAATCAGGTAACTGTTATTAATCCTTTAGCATTCGAAGGAGTAAGCGTATTGGTATCCGAAGCCGATGTTATTGTAACGTCAAACACTGAAGTTCAAGATATTAACTACAACCTGTCGGGTACAACTGCAAACGGGATGTTTAAAATTTACAGTGCCAAACGTTTCAATCTGCAATTAAATAGTGTACATATTACAAATCCTGACGGGCCGGCAATTAACGTTCAATCGGAAAAGAAAACTTCAGTTGAAATCGTTGATGGAACATCTAATTCATTAACTGATGGAACAACCTATGCAGCACCTGCCATAAATGGCAATGGCGAGGAAGAAGACCAGGATGGCACTTTCTTCGCTGAATCAAAAATGGTATTTAGTGGTAACGGTTCACTGGTTATTGAAGGAAATGCTACTGGAAAACATGCTTTGTGCAGCGACGATCTGATACAAATTTCGAGTGGAACCATTACTGTTACAAAAGCAATCAAGGACGGAATTCATGCCAATGACGGAATTGAAATTTCGGGTGGAACTATAAATGTAACAGCTTCGGGTGATGCTATTGACGGCGACGAAGCCTATGTTTTAATATCAGGAGGAGCAATTACCACCACTAATACCGTGGATGATGTAAAAGGAATAAAATGCGACAGCACTTTAGTAATAACAGGAGGAACTCTTAATATGACCGTAAGCGGCGATCAGTCAAAAGCACTGAAATGCAATCAGTTAATGACTTTAAGCGGCGGTACTATTACTATAAACACATCAGGCGATGCTGTTCTCGTAGCTTCAGGTTCCGGCTTCGATCCTTCCTATTGTACTGCAATAAAATGCGAATCGGCAATCGTAATTGATGGAGCTGTCATCACAATAACCAGCACAGGCAAAGCAGGAAAAGCAATTTCGTCGGACACTGATATTGTTATAAATTCGGGTACAATTAATATTACAAACTCCGGAGCGGGTTTTAAATATACAAATCCGCAAGGTCAGTTTGATGCATATGTTGCTACTTGTCTTACCGCGGACGGCAATATTTCTATCATCGGCGGTACTGTTACCACTTCCGGTTCAGGAGCTGCCGGTAAAGGAATTTCGGCAGATGGCGCACTAACCGTCGGGAGTTCAACTTCGTCACCTACACTAAAAATAACCACAACCGGAAGCAAAGTGTATATTTCGGGTTCGGGAAATAACTCGGTGTATGCCGAAGCCAAAGCTGTTTCGTGTGATGAAGATATAAATATTGAAAACGGAACCCTCACCATTGCTTCTGCTGATGACGGATTGAAATCGAAAACAGCCATAGTCATAAGCACAGCCAGCGTAGCAATCACCAATTCGATCGAAGGTATCGAAGCACCTTATATCACTATAAACAGCGGAATTGTAAATGTTAAATCATCGGATGATTGCTACAATGCAACATTCGGCGGTGGCGGCGAAACCAACGATGGAAGTATTCTTACCATTAACGGAGGAACGGTAGTTGCAAATACCACTAATGGCGATGGCCTCGACAGCAACGGGAATATCATAATAAACGGAGGAACTACCATTGTCCACGGCCCACAATCGTCGCCGGAAGTAGGTATGGATTTCAACGGTATTTGCAATGTTAACGGAGGATTCCTGGTTGTTTCGGGAACAAATTCATTTATGACACAAGCTCCTAACCCATCATCAACACAGCGGAGTGTACTGGCTAAATCTAATACAGCACAATCGTCAACTACCTTGTTCCATATGCAGGATGCATCTGGAAATGATATAGTTACATTTCTACCTTTACGAAGTTATTACTCGGTTATTGTTTCGTCGGCGGCCCTGGTAAACGGAGGTTCTTACTCTATTTACGCCGGTGGCACCTGCACAGGCACCAGCAACAACGGTTTGTACAGCGGCGGAACATATTCCGGTGGAACGCTGAAGAAAACATTTACCATAAACAGTATGGTTACTACCGTTACATATTAAGTGGAAGTTAACAAAGCTAAAGTAAGCCCTTCAGTTACCGACTGAAGGGCTTTTTCTATTATCAGGAATAAATCTGGTTTATAAAATTGAATCCTCACTTTCAATCTGGCCAAACATATCAGAGTCATTGATATTTTAATACATTTGCTCTAAAACCCATTTTATCACAATCATTCTTATAATCATCAGGTATGAAAACGCTGGGCCTTATCGGTGGATTGAGTTGGTTCTCAACTACAGTGTATTACAAAACTATCAACCAACTGATTAACGAACGGCTTGGCGGTTCGCATTCCGCGAGGCTCCTCCTTTATTCGTTAGATTTCGATGATTTTGATACACTTCAGAAAAAAGGCGACTGGCAGCAAATTGAAGTGATGATTTCGGATATTGCAATGCGGCTCGAAAATGCAGGAGCTGATTGTATAGTAATGTGTACCAATACTCCCCACCTGGTTGCTGATAAAGTGAGTCGAAAAATTAAAATCCCATTAATACATATTGCAGAGGAAACAGCTAAGGAAATTGCTGCGCGGGAAATGACAAAAGCAGGGCTTCTGGGGACAAAATTTACCATGGAAAATTCCTTTTTCAAGGACCGGCTGCTGAAATATGGCATCGAACCGCTAATCCCCGACGAAGCAGACAGAGATTTTATCCACGCTTCCATTTTTAATGAATTAACAAAAGGCATTTTTAAGGACGAAACAAAACAAAGATTTCTTGCCATTATCGACAAACTTCAAAATGCCGGAGCACAAGGAATTATATTTGGTTGTACCGAAATTGCTTTGCTTATAACGCAAGCCGACTGCGGTGTAACTATTTTTGATACTACGGCAATCCATTCAAAAGCAGCGGTAGATTTTGCGCTTCAATAAAGCGGTAATAATTATTAACAGTCCACTCAATAACAAGCAGTTAAACAGAAATAGATTCTGACAAAATGGAGCAGAAAGATTATCTTCTCAGGGAAATTGAAAAAATAGG
>CAZBZA010000383.1:0-3692 GCA_964495865.1 uncultured Lentimicrobiaceae bacterium | reverse complement strand
TGCTGCGGCACTCCCAGCGATTTTTCAGTGTTTTTTTGTAAAAGAGCATATCCGCCCAACGAAATCATTCCTCCTAACACTGCCATCAGAAAAAAACCTGCGTACTTTTTCATTTCTCGTTCTTTTTTTAAGTTAAAGTTCTGTCTAATTACATTTTAAACTCTCTTTTCTATTCAATATTGTCCTAATAACGCAAGGATAATACCAATAGTTTTTAGCCTCTTGTTAATTAATGTTAACTCTATTTTACATTAAGATGAGTCGATATACAAAATTAATATCAGATAACTGTTTTTCAGCTAAATAGATATTAAAACCTAATCTGTTGAAGCATATTTCCTTATAGCTCATAGCACAAAATAAATGATTAAAAATGTCAGATTCGTGAAGCAATCTGACATATTGACAAGGAATATATTAAATTTGTTTCCGAAATGACTCTACAATTCAGCAAATACGAAGGAACCGGCAATGATTTTATCCTTATCGACGACCGGAAACTGCAGTTCCCTGTAAGCACAGAACTGATCAGCAGGCTATGCGACCGACATTTTGGCATTGGTGCCGACGGTGTTTTACTTGTGCAACATAGTGAAGGTTACGATTTTGGAATGAACTATTTTAATTCCGATGGCAGTGCGGCAACATTCTGCGGCAATGGAGGCAGATGCATTGCAGCTTTTGCTTTTCAAATCGGAATAATTGGAGTCACCGGCCGGTTTATGGCCGCTGACGGCATACATCAGGCGCGTATAATGGAAATTAACGGCCACGAAATGACAGTTGAACTCGAGATGCAGGATGCCATAATTTACAATACTGATCATGGCGTTTATTACCTCAATACAGGAACATATCATGTTGTGAAATTTGTTGATAATCCTGACAATATCGACATTATCGAAGCCGGACGCGAAATACGATACGATTCACTCTACGAGCCTCACGGAACAAATGTAAATTTTGCCGGTTCGTTAAAAAAAGAGCTGTATGTGCGCACATACGAAAAAGGCGTTGAAAACGAAACCCTTTCCTGCGGAACAGGTGTAACTGCCAGTGCAATTGCAGCTTCGCTGAAATATGGCGGCAGTGCTTTTTTTGTTAATACAGCCGGTGGCAGGCTACATGTTAGTTTTAACCGCACCGAAAATACATTTAAACAGGTAAAACTTACAGGTCCGGCAAGGTTTGTATTTGAAGGTAAAATTGAAATCTGAAACCTATGATTGGACCGAACCTGCTACTCCGGGCACCCGAACCTTCCGATATCGACACCATTTTCCGTTGGGAAAACGATACGAACATCTGGCATTTGGGCAATACATTTGCACCTTATTCAAGGTTTGCTATTGAACAGTTTGTGCTGAATACCGAAAATGATATTTTTGCCACAAAACAGCTTAGGATGATGATCGATTATCATGCAGCAGGCGATGATATCAATACCATAGGAAGCATCGATCTGTTTGAATTTGATCCATTTCATAAGCGCGCCGGTATCGGAATCCTGATTGATGAAGCATCGCGGCACAAAGGATTTGCTACCGAAGCGCTGAACCTGCTGATCGAATATTGTTTCATAACGCTCGATCTTCACCAGGTATTCTGCAACATAGAACTCAGCAACGAAGAAAGCATAAAACTGTTTTCCAAAGCAGGGTTTACTAACTGCGGACATAAGAAAGAATGGCTGTTCCGTGACGGACAGTGGACTGACGTTCTGATGTTTCAGTTAATAAACCAAAAAAAATAAACTGGCAACATCTTATTGTTTTCAGAAGAACGGGATCAAAAATAACGATGCTATATTTGCTGTAAATCACAATAATAGAAACTAAAATCCCCCTTAAACAATGGGAAATTACTATTCGAGCCGTATAAAACGCGATAAAAACAGGTCGCGCAGGAAACACATTATTCTCACACTCATTGTGATTCTTCTTATTGGTGGCGGAATTGCCGGATACATGGGTTACAGGATGGTTTACAAACCCAATGTCTGGTTAAATAACCAGCCTTCGGTAGCTATAAATATTAAATCCGGCACTACTTGGGACGAAGTGAAGGGCATGCTGTATAAAAACGGAACCATTGTACACAGGGCTTCTTTTGAATGGCTGGCACAGTTAATGAAATATCCTGAAAACATAAAGCCCGGGCATTACCTCATTAAAGAAGGGATGAATAACAGGACAATCATTACCAAACTCAGGGCCCGGCAGCAAGATCCTGTTAAGCTGATATTCAATAATATACGAATTAAAGAAGAATTAGCGGGACATATTGCCGAACAACTGGAAACTGATTCGGTTTCGTTACTTAAGCTTTTATACGACGCCGAATATTTGAAAAAATTCGGTTTCACTACTGATAATGTGATGAGTATGTTCATCCCAAATACGTATGAAGTGTATTGGGATATTTCGCCCGAAAAGTTCATGGAACGCATGAATAAAGAATATAAAGCCTTCTGGAATGAAAAGCGAAAAGCACGGTTAGCCGAAATCCGACTGACTGAATTACAGGCTATTACCCTTGCATCCATTGTTGAAAAAGAAACCAACCAGAACGATGAAAAACAGGATGTTGCAGGTGTTTACATGAACCGCCTTCGCGATGGCTGGCTGCTGCAGGCTGACCCAACACTGGTTTATGCGCTTGGCGATTTCAGTATCAAACGGGTTTTAAATGTTTACAAAACCATTGATTCTCCTTATAATACATACATGTACCTCGGATTGCCGCCGGGTCCCATTTGCCTTCCATCCATTTCATCCATCGATGCAGTGCTCAATTACAGGCAGCATAAGTACATGTATTTTTGTGCCAGGGAAGATTTTTCCGGTTACCACAACTTTGCTGTTACGTTGAATGAACATCTGCTTAATGCCTCAAGGTATCAGCAGGCTTTGAATCAGCAGGGAATTTTGAAGTAACTGGTCAGCCTGAATTTCCAAACGTGTATTGTTCTTTCAACTTGTGCTACGAAACCACTTTATATTTCTTCTGATTTTCCTGCTTACAATAGCAAGCAAAGGGAATATGGCATATGCACAGGTTGCTGATACCTCCGCTATTTCGTCCGACACACTGAACCGGAACAGATTTATTATGGTAGCAGCAACAGGAGCAACACTTTATGCAGTAAGTATTCCGGCACTATATGTTTTATGGTATAAAGATTATCCACAATCGGCCTTTCACTTTTTTAATGACAATGACGAATGGCTTCAAATGGATAAGGCCGGACATACAACGGCATCCTACTATATTGGTTTGATTGGTTATTCATCACTTCGCTGGGCCGGAGTATCTGAAAAAAAATCGACCTGGTATGGCGGCATGACAGGCCTTGTTTATCTGACAACCGTTGAAATTATGGATGGGTTTTCGGAACAATGGGGCGCTTCGGTTGGCGATATGGTTGCCAATACTGTGGGCACAGCACTATTCATCAGCCAGCAATTGGCATGGCACGAACAAAAGTTTGTGATGAAATGGTCGTACCACAGTTCGCCCTACGCACAATACAATCCTGATTTGCTTGGCAGCACCCCGTTGCAAAGCATGATGAAAGATTATAACGGTCAAACGTATTGGGTATCAGCCAACATCAGCAGTCTCGGATTGCAGCACACCCGTTTCCCGAAATGGCTGAACCTGGCAGCCGGTTACGGAGCCGAAGGCATGAC
>CAZBZA010000382.1:0-3693 GCA_964495865.1 uncultured Lentimicrobiaceae bacterium | reverse complement strand
GGAGAGGTGAGTAGGGAGAGGTGAGTAGGGAGAGATGAGAAATGAGAAATGAGAAATGAGAAAATTTTAAGTGAGTGATTCAAAAAAAACAACCATGACTGAGATAATAACTGTAAATAATCTGAAGCGCGAATTTATGGTAGGCAACGAAAAAGTAACCGCGCTGAAAGGCATCTCCTTTGTAGTTAATCAAGGCGAGTTTGTAACCATTATGGGGGCAAGCGGGTCAGGGAAATCGACATTGCTGAATATACTGGGATGCCTCGATACACCTACTGCCGGAGAATACCTTCTGGATGGAATACCGGTTCGTACCATGACAAAAAATGAACGGGCTAAACTCAGGAACCATAAAATTGGCTTTGTTTTCCAGTCGTACAACCTCCTACCGCGCACCACAGCTTTGGAAAATGTTGAATTACCCCTGATGTATAATTCGTCAATAACATCGCACCAACGCAGGGAAAAAGCTCAACATGTGCTCGAAGCTGTAGGCCTGGCCGATCGCATGCAACATATGCCGAACCAGATGTCGGGCGGACAGCAGCAACGTGTTGCCATTGCAAGAGCTTTGGTAAATGACCCTGTAATCATACTCGCCGACGAAGCAACCGGCAACCTCGACACGCGAACTTCCTACGAAATTATGTCGCTTTTTCAGAAACTGAATTCCGATGGTAAAACCATTGCTTTCGTTACCCACGAACCTGATATTGCGCTTTTTAGTCAACGGAGCATTGTTTTACGCGATGGCCGTATTACCAAAGACGAAAAAACCGAACGTATAGTTTCTGCTGCTTTTTCATTGGCATCGTTGCCTGTGGAAGCGGAGTGATGGGCTGGGACTTGGGGACAAGGGGATGGGGGGACTTGGGGACAAGGGGACAAGGAGAGGGGGAGATGGGGAGAATGGGTGAGGGGGGAGATGGTGTGAAGGGGCGACAAGGCGATGGGGCGAGGGGCGACAAGGCGAGGGGCGACAAGGCGAGGAGAGAGGAAGAAGTATAACAGATAGTATAAACTTGCTTTTCGTCTTTATCATTGGATCAGGTGACAAGGAGGAGAATGAAATAAAACTAAAATCATGAACATTACAAATCTATTCCGGATATCGCTCAAAGCCCTGGTGAGCAATAAATTCAGGGCATTGCTAACCATGTTGGGCATTATCATCGGTGTGGCTGCAGTTATTGCTATGCTTGCCATCGGACAAGGCTCTAAAAAGAGTATTCAGGACGAAATCTCAAAAATGGGATCCAATATGATAATGGTTCAGCCTGGTGCCGACATGTTTATGGGCGGCGCACGAATGGCGGCTTCGGCCACGCAGACAATGGTGATTGAGGATTATGAAGCCATAAAAGCGCAAAGCACATACCTGTCGGCCATTTCGCCGATGGTTAACGGCAACGGACAATCAATTTACGGTTCCAAAAACTGGCCTGTCAGTATGCAGGGTGTTAACCAGGATTATCTGTTTATACGCAAGTTCAGTGTTAAAACCGGAAGAGTTTTTACTGACAGAGAAATTACTACAGCTGCAAAAGTTTGCCTTTTAGGGCAAACAGTGGTTGATGAGCTTTTTGGCGAAGGCGTTAATCCTGTTGGTAAGTCGATACGATACAATAAAATACCTTTCGAAGTAATAGGGGTATTGAGCGAAAAAGGTGAAAATGGCATGGGGCAGGATCAGGATGATGTGCTTCTGGCTCCTTATACTACGGTTCAGAAACGGGTTGTTGCTATCACTTATCTTAATGGGATTTATTGTTCAACAACCACCGAGGAGGTAACTCAAAAAGCCAAAGCTGAGCTGGAGAATGTACTTCGCGCCCGTCACCAGATCCGCGAAGGCGACGACGACGATTTTAATGTACGCTCGCAACAGGAAATGCTGGCCATGTTCAGCAGCACGAGTACGATAATGACCATATTGCTGGCAGTAATTGCTGGTATTTCGCTGGTTGTAGGAGGTATAGGTATTATGAACATCATGTATGTATCGGTAACCGAACGTACGCGCGAAATAGGGCTGCGCATGGCTGTAGGGGCCCGTGGCATCGATATTTTGACCCAGTTTCTGATCGAAGCAGTTATGATAAGCGTTGTAGGTGGTATTATTGGCGCAGCACTCGGAATCGGCAGTTCGTTTATTATCAAAAACATACTCAACTGGCCTATAGTTATAACCACCTATTCTATTGTTTTGTCGTTTGCTGTTTGTACATTTACGGGAGTATTTTTTGGCTGGTATCCGGCTAAAAAAGCTGCCGGTCTCGATCCGATTGATGCGATACGGTATGAATAAAGGGATGTGGTTTCGGGGATGTGGGATGTGGGATGTGGGATGTGGGATGTGAAATGTAAGATGTAGGATGTGAGATGTGAGATAGGAAATTATGGTTTTAAAAACCAGGCCTTGATACAGAGTCATTCGTCACCAACCTTTAATAAAAGTTAAAAATCTACTATGCCTCAGATCCGGAAAAGTCAATCGCTACAATTCTCCATCCATTTTATAGTTTGGGGGATTATTGCATTTCTGCCGCTGATATTTATCTACAGCGAAGGGGAAAGAAACATAATTCGGTATCTTGATTTTTCGCTGCCTGTCATTTTTTTAATGATTGTTTTTTATACCAATTACATCTTTATTATCAGCCGATTTCTTTTTAACAAAAAGATATGGCAGTTTTTTCTTGCTAACCTTTTGCTGTTCGCGGTCTGCATCGTATTGATGGATTTGATTCGCCAGATTTATTTCGAAGCATATTATGCACAACTCAACAGTTCAGGGCATTTCCCGCCAAGGGCAAAAATGCGCGAAATCATCCTGTTCCGCGATATCATTTCGATGGTTGTAACAACAGGTTTGGCTACAGCTATAAAAATGACAACCCAGTGGTACATTTCGCAAGCCGAACAAAAAGAGCTCGAAAAACTGCATATCGAATCGGAACTCAACAACCTTAAACACCAGCTTAACCCGCATTTCCTGTTCAATACACTCAATAATATTTATTCGCTGATTTCGATAAACCAGGAAAATGCTCAAAATGCGGTTCACCAGCTTAGCAACCTGATACGGTATGTGTTGTACGAAAGTGATCATCCGCAAGTGCCTTTAAGTAAAGATTTGAATTTCACCGAAAACTACATCAAACTGATGAGCCTTCGTCTGCCGCCACATGTAAAACTGGAAACAGAAATCATGAAACCCGCAGAAGAAATAAGTATTGCTCCCCTCTTGTTTATATCGCTCATCGAAAACGCGTTTAAGCATGGTGTAAGCCCTACCCTGCCCTCTTTTATTTCGATAAAAATTAACCTCAGCGGCCAAAACACTTTACAATGCAGAGTTGAAAACAGCAATTTCCCTAAAACGGAAACCGATAAAAGCGGATCGGGAATCGGGCTTAATAATCTGCAGAAAAGGCTCGAACTGCTCTATCCGTCAGGTTTTAAATTTAACATTAAAGATAATGGCGATGTGTATGTAGCATCACTGCTGCTTGATTTGCAGACCTGATCTTTTTTGATTTCTGATGCTTAGTAAACGAATTCCTATCTCTGATATATTTAAACCTCCGCTTCCTGTTTTAAAGAATAAAAAAATGATAATCCGGTGTCTCCTTGTCGATGATGAACCGCTGGCTCTCGACCTGCTGGAAGGATATGTTAAAAAAACACCTT
>CAZBZA010000381.1:0-3696 GCA_964495865.1 uncultured Lentimicrobiaceae bacterium | reverse complement strand
CTCCTTCGTTCCAACTAAACGAAGTGGAAACAGATGCCATATCAATATGGTCATTGCCAAGTACTGGTGCTACTTCAGGCAATACACGTATTCCCGGCAATACGTTTCGTTATCAACGTACCGAGTACCTTATTACTGCCGCCGAAATGGCTGCAAGCAATTTTCCAGTTGGTCAGGAAATTAACTCAATCGGATTTTTAATTGCAGCTGCTGGTGGCACTACCCATGCGGGAACATTTACTGTATATTTGAAAAATACAGCTGACGCAACTTATTCGTTAGGAACAAGTTGGGATATAACCGGTTTTACAAAAGTCAGTGAAATTGCTAACTGGACTGTTCCTATTGCACTTGGATCTTATGAAGTGCCTTTCAGCGGTGGTTCCTCCTTTACTTATACAGGAGGTGGTATTTATATTGCCTGGGAGTTCAGTAATCCTTCGGGAACGCTGGGAACAGCACCCGCAGTATCGGCTTATTGTAACCTTAATCTGACCGCGGGCTTAATGGGCCAGCGAAGCAGTACTTCAATGCCAACTGCATTGGTTGCATCCAACTGGAGACCAGCAACCATTTTCGGCAATAATTTTTATACTGATATTATTCAGGTAACTAATATTTATACGAATGAACGGAATCCAATTCCTTTTGGAGCTCCAACACCCATTGATGTGAGAGTAGCAAATGTGTCGGCAGCTCCTGCAACTTTCAATGTCACAGTAACTGTTAAAGACCCCACAAATACTATTACAAGGTATACTTCTACTCAAACTGTTACTGGATTGGCTGCCAATTCAGCTTCGGTTCTTAATTTTACCGGATGGAATCCTACCATTAAAGAAGAGGCCATTATTACAGCAACAACTTCTGCTGTAGCAGGTGAAAACTGGGATATCAATAATACACTTTCAATTCCTTGCAGTGTAAATGATAACCTGTATTCATACAATTATAACAATACTGGTGCAGGCGGTTTCGGTTTCACTTATCCAGGTACCGGTATTTTTGCAGCAAAATATACCATGAATGGTCAGGGAAAAGTAACAGGAGCTAATCTGGTTATTGCTAATTCGGCATCAAACACAGGTAGCACAATATACGCCGTTGTTCTCAACAGCGCAGGGGCCATAGTTGCCCAATCAGCCGACTATGTTATTACAGCCGGTGATCTTGGTTTAAATAAAAACTTTACATTTCCTGTTCCACCTGTATTTACTGATGAAGTATTCTATATCGGTCTTGCCCAAACGGCAGGAACAGCACAATACTTTCCTATGGGTACATTCCCTGAAACACCTAAAAGGGAGAATATTTATTTCGAAACAACCATTACAGGCGGAGTGCTTGATCCTCTTGGGCCAACTTGGAACATTAAATTTGGTATCGAGGCTATTGTCGCACCAAATTTCGAGTTGCCACTTATCACAACCACAGCAGCTTCATCAGTAGCCCATGTAACAGCAACTGTAAACGGAACGGTAATGGCCAACTCGAATAGCGTTGCTGTTTCATTTGAATATGGCACTACAACCGCTTACGGCAATACTGCTGCCGGAACACCTGCAACAGTAACCGGTACAACTGTAACCCCCGTTTTGAGCAACCTTACCGGATTGCTTCCTCTCACCACATACCATTACAGAGCGGTTGGCTCAATAGGCTTATTCAAATATTACGGAGCCGATCTTACATTCACCACTACGGCGCCTCCACCAACAGTAGTTACAACTGCCGCGACCGGAATCACCGATACAGAAGCTATACTTAACGGAACGGTAAATGCAAATACTGCAACGGCAACGGTTACCTTTGAATATGGACCTACCACTGCATATGGTACTGTGGTAAATGCAACTCCAAACAGCGTTCCAGGCAACACTGCAACACCTGTTTCTGCTTCCATTGCCGGTCTTACCGTCAATAATACCTATCACTACCGGGTTGTAGCTGTCAATAGCGGAGGAACTTCCTATGGCAACGATGTAAGCTTTGTAGCTGGCTGTATATCTCCCGGAGCCGCTGGCGCAATCACAGGCTTAACATCAGTTTGCCAAAATACAACTACCGTTATTTACGATGTAGCGCCAATTTCCGAAGCGGTAACTTATGTGTGGACTCTACCTTCAGGAGCAACCATTACAGCAGGCGATGGAACTAATTCTATTACAGTAACTTTTGGCACAACTGCAGTTTCCGGAAATATTACTGTTAGCGGAAGCAATGGTTGCGGAACCGGGACACCGGCATCACTTCCCGTTACAGTTAATCCAATGCCAGTACCAGCTCTTGTAGGTCCTTTGAGTGTTTGCGTTGGAACTTCAGGAGTCATATATCAAACAGATGCCGGTATGACTAATTATGATTGGTCAATATCAGCAGGAGGCGTCATTACCGCTGGTGCCGGTACAAATTCAGTTACCGTTAACTGGAATACACTTGGCTCACAAACCCTTAGCGTTAATTACACTAACGCCTTGGGTTGCTCAGGTGCAACACCTCATGTATTTGATATAAATATTGTCGACAGACCAGTTCCTGTTATTACGGGACCAGCAAATGCTTGCCTGGGATTTACTACCAATGTTTATACAACAGAAGCTGGAAATTCCGGTTATAACTGGACAGTTTCAGCCGGTGGTGTTATAACAGCCGGTGCCGGAACAAATGCCATTACTGTGACATGGAATACTGTCGGACCTAAAACTGTAAGCGTAAACTATACTATTCCAGCTGGTTGCAATGCTTTGGCTCCTTCTGTTTATGCAGTGACCGTTAACCCAACCCCATCTCCTTCTATTACCGGAATCACTGAATTATGTGCTGGAGCAACAGGTGTTGTTTATACAACTCAGGCAAATTTCAGCAACTATGTCTGGAATATTTCCTACGGCGGTACAATTACAGCAGGTATAGCAACCAACGAAGTAATCGTAAACTGGGCAACTGCCGGTTCACGAACCATTAGCGTTAATTACAACAATGCATTGGGTTGTTCGGCAATTAATTCATCTGTATTGGATGTAACTGTTAACTCAACACCTGTGCCGGTTATTTCAGGTTCAGGCCAGGAGTGCCAGGGTGCAACAGGTGTTGCTTATACTACCCAAGCCAATTTTGATAACTATGTATGGAGTGTTTCAACCGGTGGTACCATAACTTCGGGTGCAGGCACCAATGCCATTACAGTTTCCTGGATCGAAGCAGGGAATATGTCAGTAAGTGTTTCATATAGTAACGATCTGGGTTGCCCATCCATATCTCCGACCGTTTATCCGGTTGTTATTGATCCAAAACCTGCTGCTGCAGGAGCAATCGCTGGAACAACTCCTGTTTGTGCCGGTGCAACCATGGTTACTTACACAACCGCACCTCTTACGGGAATTTCGACCTTTTTATGGACACTTCCTGCCGGAGCTACTATTGTTGAAGGCGCAAATACCAGAATCATTAAAGTTAACTTCGCAGCTAATGCCTCATCGGGTATTATTAAAGTGAGTGGCGTTAACGATTGCGGACCTGGCCCAAGCTCGCCTAACTTTAACGTAGTTGTGAATCCGTTGCCGTCAACACCGGTTATCACTCAGAACGGAGACACGCTTTCAAGCAGTGCCAATACCGGAAACCAGTGGTATCTGAATGGAGTTATTATTCCGGGAGCTACCGGCAAACAACATGTAGCTGTTTATACAGGCACAT
>CAZBZA010000380.1:0-3700 GCA_964495865.1 uncultured Lentimicrobiaceae bacterium | reverse complement strand
CCCCCTTCCATTTCCTATCCATAAACCTGTAAACAATAAGCCCTGCCACAGCTCCTGCCAGGTTAGCGAGCATATCCATTAGTTCCATTCCACGCCCGTTCGACATGAGTCGTTGTAAAACCTCCATAAGTACACCCCAGGCAAAAACACCAGCCAGAAGCATGTATAGTGAGGGCATACGTTTCCCGCGCATATCCAGGCTCCAACATGCTACAAATCCCAGACCCATGTACATGCAGAAATGTATCCATTTGTCTTCACCTGAAAAAAACGGAATATCAGGTAGGTTGGAGGTTGGCAGCAGCGAAAGAAGGATAACAAGCAGCAGGTATAACAACCCTAAAGTTATACGAAGCCAGGGTTTTAAAGAGAATATAAAGTTGATCATTTACAAATTTACAGATTTATCTGATATGGTGTGTCAGAGCGATAATGCCGGCTATTACTGTTAGTAATTGCTAAATTCGGATTGAATGTTATAAAACGAAAAATGCGGCCGGAACCTCATTTTATACCTTTTAGCCTTATACTTTTACTTTAATCTAAGTATTTATTTCTTTATCCAGGGACTTCGGGTTTTGGCGGTTATCGAAAAGCGATACGATGTATATCGTAGAGTCGGAATATTTATAGAAAATAGATGTTTGCCAGGTTTCTACACACTTTCTTAATCCTGGTAATTTATTCGATTCAGGGAAGCTTGCAGGAAGTTTCCGGATAAGCTTCAGTGATTCTTCAAGTTTGAATAGAAAGTCCTTCTTTACCTCGAGTGACCACTCTTCTTCAAGGAAAATGAGAAGTTTTTCGAGTTTCCCTGATGCCCTTTTTGCAAGCAGAACTTTCCGGCTCATTATCGGTGTTTTTTGATGAAATCATCAAAATCTACTGTTTCTCCCTTTTCAGCTTCTTCAATGCCTTTCATAATTTCATCTTTCTGTTCTTGAGGTAAGCCATCCCAAAAATCAACTTGCTTTGACCTGGAGAAAATACGCTTAACAGAGGCTAAAATACCAGGATTATCGGTATCCAGTATTAATCTGACAAGTTCCAATTTTTCAGCTTGAATATTCATTGTTTACCTTTTCTACAAAGTTAGTTGGATAATTTTTGAATAATATCATTATTCTCCCCGGTACATAACATGCTATATATGGCTCACTCTCTTAATATCTCTTTCTTTGCAAAAGTAGTAAAACCAAAAATGCGGCCTGAGCCGCATTTTAACAAATTGTGTTTTTTCTTATAAATGCCCGGGTCTGGCAGGCAGGTCGCTGAACAAACTGAATGTTAATTTGCTCTTTGGGACAAGGATTACCCATGCAGTTAGAAATACTATTTTAATATCTGTAAAAGCCGAACAGTGTTCCTGGTACCATTGCTCCAGTGCTCCTTTATACGGGGCGATATATAGCCTGTCGTACTCGTGGGGATCGCTTATATCGCCTGTATAATATTGCTCTTCGTCACTGAATACTATGGATGCTATGCCTGTGAGCCCCGGTCGGGTGTTGTAAATTACGGATTGTATCTCCGGACTGTATTTATCAAAATCGACTTTCATCAACGGCCGTGGTCCGACTAACGTCATATCGCCCAGCAGGATGTTGAATATCTGCGGCAGCTCGTTTATTTTGGTTTTGCGTAGAAATTTGCCAAAGGGCAGCACCCGTGGATCGTTACGCGTGGTAATGCTTCCGGTCCCTAAGGATGGACTTGCTTTTAGCATGGTTGCGAATTTCCAGATCTTAAAAGTACTGTTTTTCAGACCAATCCTGTTCTGACCGTAAAAAACATAGTGCTCACCAGTAGCCCACAGTAAAAGCATTACCGGGATTAATAGTGGGGATAAGATAATGAGAGCTGCCAGAGATATGATTATATCGAGGATGCGCTTTGTGAAATTTTTGTATATCATGTTTAAGATTTTATTAATTGCAGATTTTTGTGACTTAGGAATGTTCCGGATCTTTTTGAACATGGATATGTTTGAACATGGATTTCACGGAAGTTACTGATTTGCACGTATTTTTTGATTACTGTTTTTAATATCTGCCTGTTGCGTAATCTTTTTTATTCCGTGTCTATCTGTTTAATCTGTGTTTTACACATATCTTTTTTAAGAATGTTCTAACTTTTTACATCTTCTGATCAAGGTTTTTACCTGTTTCAATATGATGAAATGTAGGCAGATAGGCATGCATCACCTTTACAATGTCTTCTTTGGTGAGTCCTGGCTTTTGCAATACATCCTGCAATGAGCCAATCAGTGTCTTTATTTCAGAAATGGGCTTTCGGGGGGCATTCTTTATAACTCCCAGCGAATGAAAGGTTTCATGGTCGAGGAGTTCGGTTTCGGTGTAGAATTCCTCAAAGGTTTTTTCACCCGATGTGTCGGATGTGAAGAAATAAACCGGGTACTGTGTCGATTGCAGGTTCAGTTTTGTAGCTTCCAGTTTGGCTTCTTCTTCGCTTTCGCAGATAAGTGTTTCATAACCCATCGTCTTTAGAAAGGAAATCGTAATATCTTTAAAATTTTCCATCTGCGCTTCTTCGAGTTTTGGGAAAAAGATATCACCCGACTCACCAAGTATGCATGCCAGCAGGCAAATCTGCCCTGATTCCTGTGGTGAAACAAAAAACCTGCGTATATCCGAAGGGCAGGAGAGGGGCTGGCCTTTCATCAGGCGTTCGAGGTAGCCTGCCAGCAGACTTCCGTTGGAGAATGCCACATTTGCAAATCGTGCCGTAGTGATCGGGAACTGACGGGAGTATGACATAATCACTTCTTCCATGATTTTTTTGCTTGCACCCATTATGTTTACAGGGTTGGCCGCTTTATCGGTAGATACACAGAAAAAATGTTTCGGCGGATTCTCCGAAAGTTTACCAAGCAGTTTCTCCGCCTTTACCACATTGTTTTCCAGAAGTGCCGTTACCGAATAATGGTCTTTCTCGCTCCGCACATGCTTGTGCGCTGCAAAATTGGCTACAATATCAAAAGGACCATGAGCAGTGAGTATTTTATCGAAAACAGGATCGGCGAAATTAATGGGGTAGGTTTTGTATTCATCAGGAACATACATTCCTTTTGTACTGCGTATATCCCTGGTTAATTCGGTGAGGTAATTTTCGCTGAGGTCAACCACATAAAGGCTGGCAGGTTTAAATGGCAGCAGTGCTTTGATAAAGGATGAACCGATAGTACCGCCTCCGCCAATAACAAGTACCGATTTGCCGGCAATTTCTGCAGTGAGTTTGTCGGCATTAAATGCCAGGTCGTTCCGGAAAAAGCTTTCTTTGCGATAGGTAATGTGTTCGGAGATAAATTGTTCGATGTTAAACATAGGGTAGTTTTTTTAATTTGATTTTTGAATTGGCTCTCTTCGGAGCAGTTCGCTGTGATGACGGTGCTTCGATTGGGGTTTGGGTTTGGCGGGTGCTTCCTTCGAAGCCGCTCGTAAGCATGACGGCCGTTGGGTGCAACGTCATTGCGAGGCGGTTCAGCCGAGTAAGATGGCACAATAGTGGTCCGCCGAAGCAATCTGTTGAATGAAGGGAATTGTTCTAAGAAGGATTGAGGTAAAGGCAAAGGATTGCTTCGGCGGAGCCGGAGCCCTGCCTTTGCTTCTAAAGTAACTTGTGCCGGCTCCTTCTCGCAATGACGTCGCCTTCGATGGTTGCTTTGGGGTTGGCGGGTGCT
>CAZBZA010000379.1:0-3702 GCA_964495865.1 uncultured Lentimicrobiaceae bacterium | reverse complement strand
TTACTTACCTCGTTAATGGAAAACTGAAGTCAACCTCTTCAGGGAAATCAATTCAACAGGCCGATAGCAATATAATTACTGATGGTAATCTGCAGATCTCGTATAGAAGTATGCCCGGTTCAGCAGGCACGAAGGCCAGGATTATTTTCAAAAATGCATCAACTAAAGATACACTCCACATCGAAAATGTAGTGCCTTTCGGCGAAAATCCGGACCATGTTTATATTACAGGCAAAGGCGATAACGGTCTGTCACGTTCCCATCTTTTTCGTCCCGGTTTCGAGCCGGTTAATGTTATTCTTCCGGATAATGCCTGGGAACTTGGATTTTCTGCTATCACACTTGATGATAACGAAGGAATTTGTGCTCTGGCGAGGCGGACAGCCTGGGATAAAACAAAAGCCCAACGCCGCAGGTTCGAAACACTGCTTTTCCCTGGCGGCACTGTAACATACACGCTTTGGGCTGATCTGTATTCAGGCAACTGGCAGGAAGGTCTTCGCCTGATGTTTCAGGATCGCCTTCTTTACGATATTAACGGCACATTTGATAATTCACTTTTTGAACGCGAAGATCTGAAATGGATACGGCACACGTTTGCCATGCACTTACTGATGAACTGGGATCATCAGTATTACGATGCCAAAGATGGAGCGTTTCATATGGAAGAGTTCCTTCATAAAGGGAAAAAACTTTATGGCGGCGACGATGTAATCGGAATATGGCCAAACTGGCCGATGCTTGGCCTCGATCAGCGGAACCAGTGGGATTTGTATCGTGCTTTGCCTGGCGGAACAGCGAAAATAAAAGAACTGGCTGAACTTTGCAGAAGCAATGGAACTAAGCTTTTTATCAGCTACAATCCCTGGGACGAAAGCACCCGTAACGAAGATCATCATTCCGGGATGAGCGATATGATTGAAAAAACAACTGCCGATGGAGTAGTGCTTGATACCGAAGGCAAATCGAGCCGGGAACACCAGGCTGCCGCCGACAAAGTGCGGAAAGGAGTTATCATGTACAGCGAAGGAATGGCGGTACCGAAAGATATGCAGGGGATTGTTTCCGGGCGTGTTCACAATGCGTTGTATTACCCGCCATTGCTGAATCTGAATAAGTTTATAAAACCTGATTTTGCGATTTTTCGTGTGGCAGAGGTTCACAGGGAACATATCCGCCGCGAATATGCCACCTCCTTTTTTAACGGTTATGGTACAGAGTTGAATATTTTCCCTCCGGGCCGTCCGGATTGGATGGATGAAGAATACAGATTTTTTGGCCGCACACTTATGATCCTCCGCGAAAGCACGGATAATTTCACAGCTGCCGGATATACGCCTTTAATTCCTACAAAATCCGATAAAGTCTATGTCAATAAATGGCCGCTTGAGCATAAAACCATTTACACCATTTTCAGTCTTGTTCCGGAAGGTGTTGATTCGTCATTATTTGAAGTGCAACTAAAATCTGGCTGGCATTACGTGGATTTATGGAACCATGCTCCTGCGAGGATAGATTCGGTTGAAGGGAAATATTTTGTGAGTGTTTCTATTGATGGTTTTTCGAAACGGTGGCTGGGAACCAATAACGAAGGGGCTGTTGGAGCGGTTGGTTTCTTTCCTGAAAATATTCATCTTAAATTGAATGGCGATTCTCTAGCAATTTCAGCCACGGCAGGAACCAGAATAAAAATATGGAAAGGCGACCCATCGTATGAAAAAACCTGCAAGGAATATCCTGTTACGCTTAGTAAAATAAAGATGTACAATGATTTCGGTCGTTACGAAGGCAGGTTTGTGGTTCAGCTTTTTGATAAGGATGAACTTATTGACGAAACTTCATTCGAAATTCCTTTCGCAACGCCAAGGCTGATCAGTACGGTTGTCAGGACTTCAATTCCTGCTAAGATGCCAAAGAATATGGTTAAAATACCTTCCGGTGTTTTTTATCAGAAAAGCACTTTTGGTGATAATTTTATTCCAAATCCGGTTGTGGATGAAAAAGAAAAGAAGATTATGCATTCGCTTTACATGGATAAATACCCGGTTACAAATGCACAGTTTCAGGTTTTTCTGAAAGCAACCAACTTTAAACCGGTTGATACAGCTAATTTTTTAAAGCACTGGAAGAATGGGCAAATTACAGCCGGGGAAGAAAATTATCCTGTAACCTGGATTTCATACGAAGATGCAAAAGCCTTTGCTTCCTGGGCCGGCAAGCGTTTGCCAACTGAAAGCGAATGGCAGTATGCCGCCCAAACCGAAAAGCTGTACGACTGGCCCTGGGGCGATAAAGTGAAAGTTGAACGGAAAGAGGAAGTTATAACCAACACGCTGACTGTTTCAAAATTGCAGGTTGATCCGGCATATTGCAACACGGGAGACGGCAAATTATACCCTGTCGGGAAATACAAAAAAGGGGTTAATCCTTACGGACTTTACGACCTGGTTGGTTGTGTGTGGCAACTGACCAACGACGAATACGATAACGGAACTAACTACTTCCTGGTAGTAAAAGGCGGGAGTTATTTCCTGCCTGCTTCAAGCTGGTGGTATGTGGAAGGCGGCCCGCGGGAACTTACTTATACGCAAAAACTGCTGAGAATTTCGCAGGGATTTGAACGATGCGGAACGGTTGGATTCAGGTGTGTGGCGGATGCGGAATAAAATAAAAGAGCCCCGTGAAAATTTCACAGGGCCATTTTTTTATTACTGTCTAAAGGAAGTTACCTCATCTTTTTATATTCATTTATCAAGCCATTGGTTGAAGCATCAAGTGTTGTAACCGGTTCATCGCCTTCCAACTCAGGGAGAATGATATTTGCCAGCTGCTTACCCAATTGTACGCCCCATTGGTCGAAACTGAAAATATTCCAGATTACACCCTGTACAAATATTTTTTGCTCGTACATGGCTATTAATGAGCCTAAAGTGCGTGGAGTAAGTTTTTTGAAAAGGAAGGAGTTGGTCGGAATATTTCCTTCAAAAACCATGAAAGGAAGCAATTCGTCGATTTCATTCTGGGTTTTGCCTGCAGCTTTTAATTCAGCTTCTACTTGTGCGGCTGTTTTCCCCATCATTAAAGCTCCTGTTTGGGCAAAAAAGTTTGCAAGCAGTTTAGGATGATGATCGCCGATTGGGTTGTGGCTGATTGCCGGTGCCATAAAATCGCAGGGGATCATTTTTGTTCCCTGGTGGATAAGCTGGTAAAAAGCATGCTGTCCGTTTGTGCCGGGTTCGCCCCAGAGGATTGGACCGGTTTGATAGGTAACTTTTTTGCCGTTACGGTCGACAGATTTGCCGTTGCTTTCCATATTTCCCTGCTGGAAGTAGGCTGCAAAACGGTGCATATATTGGTCGTAAGGTAAAATGGCTTCCGTTTCGGCACCATAGAAATTATTATACCAGATTCCGATTAGCGCCAGGATAACAGGGATATTTTCCTCAAATTCAGCTTCTTCAAAATGCTTGTCCATCGCATAAGCGCCTTCGAGCAATTCAACAAAATTATCCATGCCAATGGCACAGGCAATTGAAAGTCCAATTGCTGACCACAATGAATATCGTCCGCCTACCCAATCCCAGAAACCAAACATATTACGGGTATCGATACCAAAAGCAGCAACTTCTTTTGCGTTGGTCGATAAAGCGACAAAATGATTTTTAATAAATTCCGGATCTCCTGCTTTGGTAAGGAACCAGT
>CAZBZA010000378.1:2516-3720 GCA_964495865.1 uncultured Lentimicrobiaceae bacterium | reverse complement strand
GGGCAGTTTTCGGGAGGATTTTTACCTTCATGAATGTAACCACACTTGCGGCATTCCCATTTAGTAGCTTCTTCACGCTTAAATGCTTCGTTTTTCTCAAGGCGTGCAAGCAGGCGGAGGTAACGTTTTTCGTGTTCGGCTTCCACTTTGGCTATAATTTTAAACGCAGTTGCAATCTGAGGGAAACCTTCTTCCTTCGCAATCTCCGAAAATTCGGGATAGAGCAATGACCATTCTTCGTTTTCGCCCATAGCCGAAGCTTTCAGGTTTTCGGCAGTGGTACCTACTATTCCGGCAGGGTAGGAGGCTGTAATTTCCACTTCGCCACCTTCAAGATAGTTGAAAAACCGTTTGGCATGTTGCTGCTCCTGCCAGGCCGTTTTTTCGAAAATGGCGGCAATCTGCTCGAATCCTTCAGTTTTGGCTTGTTTCGCAAAAAACAAGTAACGGTTCATTGCCTGTGATTCACCGGCAAATGCTTTAAGAAGATTCTTTTCTGTTCGGGTTCCTTTAATGCTTTTGTCCATGGTATATTGTTTTAAATGAATAAGTTGCGATGCTTATGCTTGTAAATTCCAGAAATGTAAAGATAGGATATTGTGAATTGAATCACAATTGATTTTTGGAGAAAATTTTTGAACTTATCCGGGCACAACTCAAAGTCGCGCCCCGACAAATGCCGGAATTTAGTCAGGGATGCACTCAAAGAATAGCTGCGTCAGTAGCAATTTTTACAATTTTCAATAACCAATCTTTTTCCGCTGCCTTTGATCCATTTCCTGCTTATCTTTTTCAAGCAGGTAGTTTAATGCCTGGTAAACGTCACTAAATTGGGTATCGTATTTGTTTTCAAGTTCCTTCAATTTATCCGTTAAATCTTTGTGCGACAGAGCATATTGCCTCATATATACAAAGGCTCTCATGATGGCGATGTTTACCTCAATAGCTTTGGCAGAATTCAGTACCCCGCTTAGCATGGCCAATCCTTGTTCCGTAAAAGCGAAGGGCGGAGATACTTTAGGTCGTTTTGCAGGATATGTCATCACAATTTGTGATAACATTGTTTCCCATTCAATTGGTGTAAGTCGGAACATAAAATCAGCCGGAAACCGATCAATATTCCGTTTAACTGCTTGATTCAATACCCTCGTTTCTACTTCGTATAGCTCCGCCAGGTCAAAATCGAGCATTACCCGCTGACCTC
>CAZBZA010000378.1:0-2416 GCA_964495865.1 uncultured Lentimicrobiaceae bacterium | reverse complement strand
GTCAAAACCTGAATAATATCCCAGGTACAACATTAAGTCTTACTTCGTTTAAACTCCGGCAAACGAATCTTTACTACCTTTGTCACGTATAAAATCCGCCGGAAATTTGCCTTTCCGGCTTTGTGCATTTATTCCATTAAATGAATCGGAACGATAAATTAGCGATAGTGCCATTGAGTGAACCTGTGGGTGAAGTTTTTTCTGCTTCACATCTTATATCATCCTTTGCCAATAACAGCAATATACAGGAAGTGGCGGCTTTACTTAAAAGTCCGGAGAAACAGCGGGTCTTATTAAACGGACTGCTCGGTTCATCCGCATCAGTGGCTGTTGCGGCTTTGCACCAGGCTGTTTCCGGAATCCACCTTGTGATACTGAACGACAAAGAAAGTGCCGTATATTTTTGCAACGACCTCGAAAACCTGCTGGGCGATACCGATGAGAATTTCCACCGCCGAAAGGTGCTTTTTTATCCTACATCCTATAAAAAACCTTACGAGCCCGAAAAAACTGACAACTCCAATGTGCTGATGCGCACCGAAGTTCTTAAACGGATAGCTACCCGGGGGAAAGATACCATCATCGTTACCTATCCCGAAGCCATAACCGAAAAAGTTGTTAACCGCAAATACCTGGAGAAATCTACGCTTAAAGTTAAACGTGGCGAAACCGTCGATCTCGATTTTATTTACGATCTGCTGGATGAATATGGATTTGTCCGCACCGACTATGTGGTTGAAGCGGGCCAGTTTGCTCTGCGCGGAGGTATTATCGATGTTTTTTCGTTTACCAATGATAATCCGTATCGTATCGAATTTGTGGGCGACGAAGTAGGTTCCTTGCGTACTTTCGATCCGGTGACACAACGCTCTGTTGATACACTCGATCACATTACCATTGTTCCCAATGTTCAGGACAGGGCTTTGGTTGAAATGCGTGAAACCTTTCTCGACTTTATTCCCCGCTACACCATTCTCTGGCTTAATGATGCAGGCTTTGCTGCCGATCGCATCGGATCTGAATTTGAAAAAGCAGTGAAAGCCTTTGATTTGCTCAGCGGACCTGTACAACACCTCGAACCTGCTGAATTGTTTTCTGACAGGGAATCTTTTCTGCGGCAGTTAACCGGGTTCAACATTATAGAATTTGGAAAACATACTTTCTTCGATCACTCTTTTTCAGCCGGTTTTCAGATAAGCCCGCAACCTTCATTCAATAAAAATTTCGATCTTTTCCTGGCTGAGCTGAAGCTCAATACAACAGGCGAAATAAAAAATATCCTGTTGGCCGACAGTCCTAAACAGGTCGAACGTATTTATACTATCCTCGATGACCTCGAAAAAAGTCATCCGGATGAAAATCCCCTCGATTTTGCCTGTATTCATCTTTCGCTGCACGAAGGATTTGTGTGCAAAGACATAGGAATAGCCTGCTACACCGATCATCAGCTTTTCGACAGGTATCACAAATTCAGGCTTAAGGAGAGTTTCAGCGGTAAGCAGGCGCTTACCCTGAAAGAAATGTACGACCTTAAACCCGGCGATTATGTAACGCATATCGATCATGGAGTCGGAAGATTCGACGGGCTTGAGAAAATCAATAACAACGGCAAATGGCAGGAAGCCATCCGTATTATTTATCAGAACGACGATTTGCTTTATATCAGCATTCATGCACTTCACCGCATATCGAAATATTCGGGTAAGGAAGGTCATGTGCCTTCCATGGACAGGCTTGGCTCCAATAACTGGAATAAACTCAAAGCCAAAACCAAAGCCAGGGTAAAGGATATTGCCCGCGATTTAATAAAATTATATGCCGAACGCCGTTCAGCCAAAGGTTTTGCCTTTACACCCGATACGTATCTGCAGCACGAGCTCGAAGCTTCTTTTATTTATGAGGATACACCCGACCAGGTTAAATCAACCCTCGATGTAAAAAAAGATATGGAAGCCGACCACCCGATGGACAGGCTGATATGCGGCGATGTAGGCTTCGGGAAAACCGAAATTGCTATCCGTGCCGCTTTTAAAGCAGTTGCCGATAGTAAACAGGTAGCTATACTGGTTCCAACCACGGTATTGGCCGTTCAGCATTTTAAAACTTTTTCCGACAGGCTCAAAACGCTCCCGTGCCGGGTTGATTATATTAACCGTTTTAAAAGTACTCAACAGCAAAACGAGACTTTAAAAGATCTTGAAGCAGGTAAAATAGATATCCTTATCGGAACACACCGTTTGCTGAGTGCCGATGTAAAATTCAAAGATCTGGGGCTGATGATCATTGACGAAGAGCAAAAATTCGGTGTCTCAGCCAAGGAAAAACTCAAAAAACTCCGGGTAAACGTGGATACCCTAATTCTTACAGCAACGCCAATTCCCCGTACGCTGCAGTTTTCGATGATGGGTGCCCGCGA
>CAZBZA010000377.1:0-3739 GCA_964495865.1 uncultured Lentimicrobiaceae bacterium | reverse complement strand
CGATAATCAGAACGTCGATTCCTTTAAAATCAGAGTGAAGCTGGTCAACTTTCTGCGTAAACAAATCAACAATAGGTAAAACAGATTTGCGGTCCATTCGGAAATCATCAATATTCCCGTTAATTTTCACCCAGTCGTATTCATCGTAGCCAATTTTCTCCATACCGTTCTTTACTCTCCATTCGTGTCGTTCGAGCGGCGGAATATGATAATAGTTATCCATATGCAGAAGTTTCACGCTATTGCCTGCTTCGATGAGTTTACGACCCAGTTCGTGAGCTATTTCGCATTTACCGGTACCTACTTCGCCCGAAATAGTTACAATAAACTTTGGCTTCCGGTCGCGGAGAACACGGTCGAATAATGTTGATGCCGCATTAGTATGTTTCTTCTCTATTGTTACTACGTCGTTAAGCATAATTATTTTTGTTAATAAAACATTTGGGGTTTCCTTACGTTCAACTTAAAGTGAAGTAAATTTGTACCGGGAAACAAGTAACAAATTTACGCTGAAAATCCGGATTTTTAGCAATCTGTTTCACCACTGGACGTATTGCTTTGGCAGAAGGAATAAGTAAAAGCAGACTAAAACATTACTGCCAGCAGTCCGGAAAGATATTAACCACATGAAATTATCCAAAAACACAAATCTACTTTTCAGGCTGGTATTAATACCTGCAACTCTTTTGCTTATCACCATTTTACTTATAAAAACTCCTGCATTTTTAAACAAAATAGCTTTCACAAAGGAAAATCCGGCACCACCAGTTAAGTCGTTCGGTATATTAATGCCAGGAGGATATGCTGTGCATGGTATTGATGTATCAAAACATCAGGGCACTATCGACTGGAAAAGGGTTAGCAGGATGCGTATTAATGGAATATGGATTTCTTTCGCATTTATAAAAGCTACCGAAGGGATTACACGACAGGATCAAAAGTTCAAAACCAACTGGAAACAATCGGCGCAAAATGGGCTGTTACGCGGGGCATATCATTTTTATTATCCTTCGCGGGATGCTGATAAACAAGCCGATAACTTTATTAAAATGGTAACACTGACTAAAGGGGATTTGCCTCCGGTTGCAGATATTGAAGTAAGCAATGGCCGGTCAGCTGAGAAAATCCGTGAAGGGTTGAAAGTATTTATCAACAGGCTCGAAAAGCATTACAAGGTTAAACCCATTATTTATACAAATATCAACTTTTATAATACCTATCTGAAAGGCAGCTTTGAGGAATACCCGCTTTGGATTGCCGGGTATTTTGATCACGACCGATTCTATAATGAGTTTAATACACCCTGGGTTATCTGGCAGCACAGCGAAAAAGGAAAAGTAGATGGAATAAAAGGGAATGTTGATTTTAATGTGTTTAAAGGCAGTTTGGAGAAATTACGAAGGATGAGGATTGAATAGGAAGCGGAATACTGGTTTTTTGATTTACTAAGCAATGTCGTTTAGTTAAGATTTGTACAAATCCAAGTGTATCCCCCTCTTATCCCCCTTTTGCAAAGGGGGACGATAGATTTTCCTACGGGTTGAAGCTTTTCGCTACAGAGATACACGGATTAGTAAGTTCTCCCCCTGTTTCAGGGGGAGTCAGAGTGGGTACAAAAATTATTAGACAAAATCCAATAATTAATACCATTACCTAAATCCTTAACTAAACGACATTGATTTACGAAATACGAATTAGAATTTAGTTTTTGGTATTTGGTATTAAATTTGCAGCAGTAAACCCTCTGCATCCAAATATAAAAAAAAGGAGCCGAAGCTCCTTTTCTAAAATAAAGTAACAGATTTACCTATCGTGGATCAATTACAACATCTTTAACATCTTCCATTGTTACAACTCCACCATTGTTACCAAAACTATTGAGTACATAATTGATAACGGCAACAGCTTCCTCTTTTGTAGCAAGTTGCGGAGGCATTGGTGCAGGATATTTCACAGTCTTATTGGCAGCTACTTTTTCAGAACCATTCAGCACCTGCGAAACTGCAAGAACCTTCTGATTCAGAAGGAATTCAGATCCGATCAAGGATGGAAATACATTCGGCATTCCTTTACCATCAGCCATATGACAGGTAATACATTTGCCCGGAGTTTCAAAAATACTTTTACCCAAAGCCATTTGTTCTGCCGTTGGAACTGTTGGCGCTGCTACTTGCTCAGTAACTGCTGTGCTGTCGGTTGTAGTCTGGTCGCCGGTTTTTCCTCCGCCGCATGAAGTAATCATAGCAAGTCCGAAGAAACCGGCCATTGCAATTGCAATAAAATTTCTGGTTTTCATAGTTTAGTTGTTTATTTGAACACAAAATTATTGATTAATACGAGACCAAATTCTTTGAAATGATTTTTTTTTATTAATCCGGATTACAGCACTTGTGTGCTTTCTCAATAACCGGCGTAAGAGCCTCAGCCTTAGGACTTATATAGGGAATACCCAGTGATAATCCACGCAAAATAAAAAGTACACCAAGCAATACAATTACATAAGGCGAAAGCTTATTTATAAAAATCCTGAGATTAAGGCTTATCATAGTGCCGGCAAGTGAAACGGCAAGCATTACAGGTATGGTTCCTGCACCAAACAATGCCATATAAAGCATGGCCGAAACCACATCACCTGTATTAATTGCCCCTGCTACTGCAACATAAACCAATCCGCAGGGTAATATCCCATTAAGCAGGCCTATACCAAACAATGAAAGAGTTCCTCCTTTACGGAACATATTCCTGAAACCGCCTAAAAGACGTGCCGAATATCCCTCAAAAACATTGTTAAGTGAAGGCATCTTTTTAAAGATCAAAGGCACAACTACCATAACTATCATCAGAATGCCAATAACAATGGAAGCCCACAACTGAAAACCAGCCATATGCAGTCCTTTGCCAAGCATTCCGAAAATTGCACCTAATAGCATATAAGTAATTATCCGACCGGTATTATAAACCAGTCCACCGCCTACACGCGTAAACCAGTTATCACTTTTGAGCGGTAGAGCCAAAGCAATAGGACCGCACATACCGGCACAATGCGCGCTTCCGACTAATCCTACGATAAATGCTGTCCAGAGAAACATGTTTTTTAGGGTTTGGGGTTAGGTTTTGGGGTTCAAATGTAAAGGGCTCAGATAGCAGAAATTCCGATTCACAGCTTCTTTGAACAATTTATTTTGAACTTCTATTTATTAATTCTGAAAACACTTTCATGCGCGTACTCTTTGCCGTCCATTTCCCATAAGAACTTTGCGACATACTTGCCTCGAATAAACTTATCAACCGCAATCCGCTGTATCATTGCCGTATCGAAACTGATACTATCCTGAAAATCAGCATTTTCATCCGATGGCCTGAAGAATACAACCTCACCTTTTAAATCCTTTCCTTTCAAATCGGCAGGATAAAGTATCACAAGACCATCTTTATCTTCACTTATCACGATTTTTCCTGATAAAGCATTTGTTTTTGCAAAACGATCTATTTGTTTCTGGTATTCAAGCCCCTGAGGGTAATATTCTTCAGCTACAAGATCATTTTTCTGCTGAAAACTAAAGTAAATTACTACCGCATTTGCCAGCAAAAAAAATGCAATAAATATGAAGATACCGGTTCCCCAGTTGAATTTGATTTTCATGTGTTTTACCTATTTTCTTGTGTTAAAAAAATGCTCGATGGCTCAAATCTGCCTATCAATGCTTGCTTATTTTTTATTCCCTTACTTAAACGCTGA
>CAZBZA010000376.1:0-3743 GCA_964495865.1 uncultured Lentimicrobiaceae bacterium | reverse complement strand
CGGAAATCGGAACGTTGTATATTGAAATTAAAGATTCGGTCAGAAATCAGGAAGCCTGAGTTTTAAGGAGGACAAGGGGAAGGGCGACGGGGAGAGGGGCGACAAGGGGAAGGGGTGACAAGGGGAAGGGGTGATGGGGAGAGGGGCGACAAGAGGAAGGGATATACTTCGATTTTAATTTAAATCAATCAATTATCAGCAAAGAATTAGCACATTCCATAATCTCATAATTTATGAAAACAAAAATAGTTGCTACAGTTGGCCCGGCTTGTTCGAGTCGCGAAATGTTATTAAAACTGATTAAAGCCGGTGTGGATGTTTTCCGGTTAAATTTTTCTCACGGCAATTATGCCGATCACCTTTCGGTTATTGAGCATGTGCGTTCACTGAATGAAGAACTTGGAACACATATCGCATTGCTTGGCGATTTGCAGGGACCGAAAATCCGCATCGGCGCATTCGAAAACAAGGAAGCTATGATGGCTGATGGTCATGAATTGGTATTCACGACCCACGAATCCCTTTGCACTGCCGACAGCCTTTACATCACTTATCCTGAATTTGCACGCGATGTGAAAGCCGGCGAAGACCTGCTTCTCGACGATGGCAAATTGCTTTTCAGGGTTATTGAAACCAATGGCATTGATACTGTTAAAGCGAAAGTGATACATGGAGGAATTTTATCGGGTAAAAAAGGGGTAAATCTGCCCAATACAGCTGTATCGCTGCCTTCGCTTACCGAAAAGGACAAGCGCGATCTCGCCTTTATCCTTGAACATAAGCTGAATTGGATCGCTCTGTCGTTTGTGCGGAAAGCTGAGGATATCAGGTATCTCAAATCAACCATAACTGAATTAGGTATTATTGAGGATATTCCCGGTATCATAGCGAAAATGGAAAAGCCCGATGCCGTGAAAAACATGGACGAGATTATTGCCGAAGCTGATGGCATAATGGTTGCCCGCGGTGACCTGGGTGTTGAACTTCCGCTGCAGGAAGTGCCTTTGGTGCAGAAGTCTCTTATCCGTAAATGCAACCAGCTTTCGAAACCGATAATTGTTGCCACCCAAATGATGGAAGGAATGATAACCAACATCAGGCCAACGCGCGCCGAGGTTAACGATGTTGCCAACTCGGTACTCGATGGTGCCGATGCTGTGATGCTGAGCGGCGAAACGTCAGTAGGTCTTTACCCTGAAGAAGTGGTCGAAACCATGCAGAAAATTATCTGGGAAGTGGAACAGACTGATGAAATATACAATAAACCCCATATTGCTAATTGTGCCGATAAAGAAAGAGTTATTTCGGATTCGGTACTTTCAGCAGCCTGCAACCTTGCTGTAGAGTCGAATGCCAGAGCCATAATCGCTATGACAATTACAGGCTATTCCGCCCAGCGCATCAGCAGCCAACGTCCGAAGCAGGATATCTTTATTTTCACAGGAAACCGTCACTTACTTTGTAAACTAAACCTGGTTTGGGGAATAAAAGGTTTTTATTTTGATAAAATAGTGTCATCGACCAGTAAAACTTTTAAAGCCATTACTGAACAACTTATTGCCGAAGGCCGCATAAAAAAAGGCGATCTGCTGATTAAAGTTGCCAGCACACCGATTTATGTGGCTGGACAGACGAATACCTTGAAGCTGGAATATGCATAATTATTTTTAGGTTTTCCTACTAAACCCAAATCCAAAAATACCAACACCTGAATAAAATGGCGGCTAAATTACGCATCGATCCTACTTTTGAGCCTGCTGACGCATTTATTGGTATTGCTACAAATTTGCAGGTTACGCAGTTGGTGCATTTTATCAACAGTTTAACATGGCTCAACCTGGTTCGGGAGGACGATCTGCCGGTATATTCCGAAAAAACAGATAGTCTTCAAACTTATAAGTTTTTTCATTGCATGGATGAGGATTTCAGGAGTACATTTTCCTTGTTCAGCAATACCACCGAGGGAATAAATATGTTACCTGCACAAAAACAATTCGGGTACTTCCTGGTAATCTACGGAGCCATTCCTGAAAGTAAAATTAAAGAACTAATTACGCAGATCAAATCAATAAACGGGGTTCAGATTGCTGCGAATATTAAACAGGAACCACTTAAGACTTTTGGGCCCGTGCTGCAGGATCTAGAATTGCATCTGAATGAACTGCTGGTAATAAAAGCAGAAAACGAAAAACGATTTATGCCTCCGGCAGAAGAACAATGAAAGGAAAAATACTTGTAACCATCCAATTCACCTGTCTCATCATGCTGGCGCTGGCCACAAACTGGTTTGCGCTGGTGTGGTGGGCTTTCATTCTTTTAGCACTTTCGGGTTTGCTTGCATTTTGGGCCATGGCTGTAATGAGATTGGGTAATTTTAACGTGGTTCCTACTCCGGTTGATAAAGGAATATTAGTATCGGATGGCCCTTACAGCCTGATCCGCCATCCAATGTACACCTCAATTTTCATATTTGCCGTTGCCTTACTCGCCGGGCAATTCGATTATATTAAACTGTTTACCAGCCTTGCACTTGTTGCAGGACTGATCGTTAAAATGCTTTACGAAGAAACATTGTTGCGCAATCACCACCCCGGCTACGAAGCGTATATGGCTAAAACAAAAAGGGTTATACCGTTTGTGTGGTGAATTGAGGAAGCGAAAAACTTAAATCAGGAAATTATTTTATTACAAATATTTTAATATCTGTCTTTTATGAAAAACACTATCTTTATATCCACATAAAACGCATGTTACTGTTTACCCAATTACCCACAACAATATAATCATCAGCTATTTAAACTAATCCCTCATATTATGAAAACACTATTTCTATCAATCGTTTTTATGTTTTTAACAATCATTACTGTGAAAGCTCAACCGTATATTCCATTTATTGAAAATTATAAGGTGTGGTCGGTGGCAAATATTTTGTATTATTTCCCTATTCCGGGTTATAGAACAATTACAACTAAATCGTTTCAGTTTATGAATGATACAACTTCGTGGAACGGCAAAACCTATGAGATACTTTATGGAACTACTGCGAACCCGGAACTTGGGAATTGGTATGAAGATTTCTGGTATGGCTATAGGGAAGAAAACAGGAAGGTTTATAAATCCGAAATATATTCTGATGTTGAAGAATTAATCTATGACTTCTCTTTAACTGTCGGAGATTCAGTATATGTGGATTCAGTTTATTATACCTCCAACTATGCACATGTAATAAGTGTTGATTCAGTATTAGTTGGCGGCTCCTTCCGAAAGCGGATTCAGTTCGACGATCCCCCGGAAGTATGGGTTGAAGGAATTGGCAGTTTACAAAGCCCGTTTAATCCCATCCGCTGGTGTATGCAATTTGGAGCAGAGACATTATTGCTTTGCGTTAGCGATTCAACAGGAAATTTATACACGAACCCGGAATATAATAATTGTTACCTCGATACAACAATGACACACCGTGAGGAATATGGTCAGGAAGGAAGTGAAATAATGATCAGGAATAATCCGATGCACGAATCGGCTGTTATTAACACCGGAACGGACAAAATTGAATTTACAAGTTATAATTTGTATAACTCTGCAGGTTTATTGGTGCAAGAAGAGAAAATACAGAATGTAGAATTTACACTTTACCGGAAGAATTTACCTGCGGGAATATACATACTTCAGTTAATTGGCAGTAAGCAAGTCCATAATTTCAGGATTGTTATCCAATAACCTGATTACAAGTGGTTCAACTA
>CAZBZA010000375.1:0-3756 GCA_964495865.1 uncultured Lentimicrobiaceae bacterium | reverse complement strand
ATGGCTGAATCCTGATCCGAATTTCAAAGCTAAACATTTCATTTTCATTCATTTTAAAGATAAAAAACTATGGCACTCGAATATCCGTTACCCCGATTTCACTACCAGGTTGACTGGGGTGGAGTTAAAATCAGTTTTACCGAAGTTACAGGAATGGACCAACAGGTTGAAGTGATTGAATACAGGCATAGCGACAGCAAGGATTTCAGTAAAATCAAGATGCCAGGCATGCGTAAATTCAGCAACATTACACTGAAACGAGGAAAATTCGAAGGCGACTTCGACTACAACAACTGGTTGGATTCAATTGCTAACGACCGTACCGGCCAGCGCCGCGATGTGGTTGTGCGGCTGATGAACGAAAAGCATGAGCCCGTTGCCGTATGGAAAGCAGCCCGTTGTTTCCCTGTAAAGGTTACAGCACCTGATCTGAAATCAGATGCCAACGAAGTAGCCATCGAAAGCATGGAAATTGCACACGAAGGATTTACACTTGTCAGGTAATCATGGCTGGCGCTGCTGAGTATTATCCGCCCTGGGGGTTCTACTACAAGGTGGAATTTGGGATCAGCGACAACCGCAATGATGCCAGGTTTCAGTCTGTATCAGGCTTGTCAGTGGAATACGAATACGAAAACTTCAGAGAAGGCGGCGAAAACCGTTTCGAACATAAATTACCTGTTCGTACCAGGTATGCTGATATGGTGCTGAAACGTGGAATGCTTGTCGGATCCGAAGTTATCAACTGGTTCACAAGGGCTTTTCGCGACAGGGATTTCCAGCCTACCGACATCAATGTAATTCTGATGAACGAAAACGGAGAGCCCCTGCGAACGTGGAAAGTCACCCAGGCCATTCCTAAAAAATGGCTGATCAGCGACCTGAACTCAACCGAAAATGCAGTTGTAATTGAAACCATGGAGCTCACCTACAGGTACTTTACAGTTCAATAGCATTCAGCTAAAAATCATATGAATCTAAGGGACAACCCGTTATGACAATATTTTCAAATTAATCCTTTTCAAGTATGCCAATCGAAATCAGAGAACTTCATATTAAAGTGTCGGTTACAAGTCCCGATACAAGCCAGGCTGCTACCCGGAGTGCTTCATCCGGCGCGGGCTCTGCTTCTTCCGATGCACACAATACGGAGGAAATTATTGCGGCATGTGTTGAAAAGGTAATGGAAATTTTAAAAAATAAAACCGAACGCTGATGCCTGAAACAGGAAAACTTGAGAAAATGCTGATACTGGCATTTTCGGATTCGGAGAAAGCCGAAAACGGAGGTGTGAACGATGCTGACGACATGTTCGAGGCGCTCATAAATCCTGAAAGTTACACATTACAGTACAAACTGAAATTTTCGGAAGGTACTCAGGGACAAGGAACCAGCGGCGCACAACTTAAATACGAATACACTGAGCCCGAAGAAATCACATTTGAATTCCTTTTTGATAATACCGGAATTATTGACGGGCAACCGCGGGCCAGTATTGCCGCTGATTTAAAAAAGTTCAAAGACGTCCTGATCGCCTATAAAGGCGATTCGCACGAGCCAAGGCATTTCAAACTGGTGTGGGGCGAAAATTCAATTTTCAAAGGACGTGTTACCGAAGTTTCCATCAACCACAAAATGTTTAAACCTGATGGAACGCCAATCCGGGCAACGGCAACCGTAAAATTCAGGAGCAGCATCGAGGAACAGAAACGTGCGGCACAGGAAAACCGGAGTTCGCCCGACCTTACACACATAAGAAAAGTAAAATACGGCGATACGCTGCCGCTTATGTGCTACCGGATTTACGGCGATCCAAAATACTACCTCCAGGTTGCCGAAGCAAACGGACTCGATAATTTCCGCCGGTTAAAACCCGGAACAGACATCTTTTTTCCACCACTCGAAAAAACACGCTAAATCATGCCTTCCCAATCTGTTATACCAACCACTGAAACACCTGATGTTTGCTCAATGACAATCCTGCTTGATGGAGTTGAGTTACCGGGAATGTATCAGGTACTATCCGTTTCCGTTAACCGCGAGCTGAACAGGATACCTTCGGCAACCATTCATTTGCTCGATGGGGAAGCATCAACAGGGACCTTTGAAGCAAGCAATTCCGCTTTTTTTATTCCGGGCAAAAAGGTAGAAATCCAACTTGGGTACCGCTCGCAGAATGACAGTGTATTTAAAGGAATTATTGTTAAGCACAGCATAAAAATCAGAAATAACGGAAGTCAGCTTATTGTTGAATGCCGCGATGAGGCTGTTAAAATGACCAGCGGAATCAAAAGCAAATATTTTGCCGATAAGAAAGACAGCGACATAATTGAGGAATTGATTACACCCTATGGTTTAGGTAAGGATGTTGAAATAACCATACCTTCATTGAAGGAAGTAGTTCAATATGAATCAACGGATTGGGATTTTATGCTTTGCAGAGCAGAAGCAAATGGAATGGTTGTAATGGTAGAGGATGGGAAAGTTAAAATAGCAAAACCCGATACCGGAGGCGCAAGTGTTGTAAAAGTGACCTATGGGGTTTCGTTGATTGAATTTGATGCTGAAATCGATTCCCGTATCCAGAGCAAAGGAATTAAAGCCAGCAGCTGGAATTCATCCGGTCAGGAAATGATTGAATCTGAAGCGTCAGAACCTGCAGGTACAAATAATGGTAACCTCTCCGCCGCCCAGCTGTCCGAAGTTATTGGAGGCGAATCCCTCGAAATACAACACGGTGGAAAACTAAGCGAACCCGAGCTCAAAGCATGGGCAAACGGAAGATTACTGAAGGAACGCCTCGCAAGAATTCGTGGCAGAGCTAGTTTTCAGGGATTTGCAGGTGTTATGCCAGGTAAGATAATTGAAATCACAGGCGTTGGCGAACGTTTCGAAGGCGAAATGTATGTTTCGGGCGTGCGGCATTCCCTGTCACAGGGCAATTGGACTACGGATGTGCAACTCGGTCTTAACCCTGAGTTATTTTCTGAAACTTACAACCTGCGACCTATGCCTGCCGCCGGGCTTCTTCCGTCAGTTACCGGTTTACAGACAGGAATTGTAACAGCGCTTGAAAATGATCCCGAAGGTGAGGACCGAATTAAAGTACGACTGCCTTTGATAAGTACCTCTGAAGAAGGAATATGGGCGCGGATTTCGACACTTGATGCAGGAAAAGAGCGGGGAACTTTTTTCCGTCCCGAAATCGGCGATGAAGTTATAACAGGCTTTATTAATGATGACCCACGGTTTGCAGTTGTTCTTGGCATGATGCATAGCAGTCATAATCCTGCGCCTGAAACGGCAAAAGACAGTAACCATTTCAAAGGGTATGTTAGCCGGGAAAAGATGAAATTCACTTTTGATGATGAAAAGAAAATTATCACTCTCGAAACGCCGGCAGGAAATAAAATTTTGCTTTCGGAAGAAGATAAAGGGATAAAGCTTGTAGATCAGAATGGAAATAAAATTACGATGGACGATAACGGCATTGTGATTGAAAGCATAAAAGAACTTACGCTTAAAGCTACTACCGATTTAAAAATAGAAGGTGTAAATATGACAGCAAAAGCTACGTCATCATTTAAAGCAGAAGGAACGGCAAGTGCAGAAATTTCGGGTGCCAGTACAACAGTTAAAGGAAGTGCAACGGTAGTGATACAGGGGGGGATGGTGCAGATAAATTGAAATTGTTTGGAGGGTTTAAAATGTTTGAAGAGTTTGGAGTGTTGGGAGAGTTTGAGAGATAAACCACTA
>CAZBZA010000374.1:0-3757 GCA_964495865.1 uncultured Lentimicrobiaceae bacterium | reverse complement strand
GGTTATCCTGGAATTTACTTGCACAGTCGCCCCGTCGCCCCTCGCCTTGTCGCCCTTCTTAAAATTAGGACTTGGAACTTCGACCTTGGAATTTGGATCTTGGAATTTGGGACTTGGATCTTTGTCAACAAAGCACATATATTCATCATCCCAATATTTATTTTCCCCCGCTGTAAGGGTAAAAACGTTTTCAAGTGTCTATATAGGTAGAAACAATATTGATACCGGTTTTAGCTACTAATTAACAATTGATCGTATGAAGAAATTTTACAGTTTATCAGTTCTTTTTGTATTATTCAATTTATGGTGCGGGGCTTCGGAAAGAAGCCTGAATTCAGTACCTGGTTACAACACATTTTCCGGGATAAATGAAGTGCCGGCAACCAACATACAAGTTGTATTAACCGATGTGTTTACCGGCGACGTTACTATTACCTGGGATTGCATACCTTCAACCGGATTCCTTCATTATATATTGTCGAGGAATGGGGTACAGTTAGCTGTAATTCCTTCAGCGTTAACTTATTCGGATATCCTTCCGGGATATGGTATCTATACATATTGTATTGAAGCTGTTTACACTACCGGTCCAACAGCCACTGCCTGCAGCAATGTGGAATGGGTATTCCCTACTATGACTTGGTCGCCAGCCCAACTCGCAGCAACGGTTTTTTCGGGTGCAACTGAAAATGTACATTTAAGCATTGGCAATACAGGTGAAGGTGCACTTGCCTTCGAATTTCCTGATTATGTTGATCACTCAGGCGATAGTCCCATGGCTTATTGCGCGGCTTCAGCTACTGATGAAGATGAGTTTATCAGCAGGGTTCAATTAGGTACCATTGATAATAGTTCAGGTTGGAGTAGTTACAGTGATTTTACTTCAGTGAGCACTGAACTGGTTAGAGGCCTTACCTACATGGTATCCGTTACAATTGGCCCTCCTTCGTATACTGGCGATATAAGCGGGCTGTGGATTGACTTTGATCATAGCAACACTTTCGATGCCGGCGAATTCTTCGCACTTACTGGAACATCGCCTGCTATAAGCACAATAACGATTCCTGCATCAGCTTTGTCCGGACCTACAACCATGCGGGTGCGTACACAGTTTAACGGAACATTATCCCCTTGCGGTACAACCACATATGGTGAAGTTGAAGATTATACCATAAATATATTGCAGCCCACATTTATAACTGCTGTTGCTCCGGCAAGTGGATTTGTTGGACCATCAAATACGAATTCTATATATGTATATTTTTCCGCGGTTGGTGAATTTGCAATGCCTGGTGTATATACAAGGCAGTTGACACTCAACAGCAACGATCCCGCACATCAGGAAGTCCTTATTACAGCTATCATGACTGTAGGAGCACCAGGTTATATCGAGGGTGTTGTAACGGATTGTATTACAGGAGAGCCTATAAACGGGGTAAGTGTTTTTGCAGGATATACAACAACAATGACGAATGATACAGGATTTTATTCAATAGCCCTTCTAGCCGGAACTTACAATTTGACTTTCGCTAAAACCGGTTATCAAACAACAATGAATACAGGTATTATTGTATCATCTTCTGGTACTACAAATGTAAATGTGCAGATGTGCGAAACGCCTTATCCTCCTGCCTGTGCTTACGCTTCGGTTGATCCTGATGATTCAGGATGCACCGTCTCCTGGTGCCTGCCTGCCGGGCCTTACGAAATGCTTTACGACGATGGTACACCGGAGAATTATGCTGCCTGGGAGTTTGCAGGCAACAGCTACGCCGTGAAATTTACCCCGGAAGGATACCCTGCAACCATAACCGGTGCAAAGTTTTTTATTGCTAATGGGCCTTTTGGAACAGCAGTGGGCAGCTCATTTGTTGCTTTAGTTTGCAAGCCCGATGCTGCCGGTATGCCGGGACAGGTTATTGACAGTGTTGCTGTTTCTGTTTTTTCTACAGGTTGGTTGAGTATTACCGGTATGAATGCTACCATTACAAGCGGCGATTTCTTTATTGTAATGCTACAGCAGCATCCAGCTCCCGATTGCCCGTATTTGGGTGTTGATGAAACGCTTCCCACCGTTAGCAAAAGCTATTCGCGGGATGTGGTTAATGGGGGAGAATGGCAGCTATCAGCCTACCAGGATTTTATGATTCGCGCAATTGTCAGTGGCCCGGGTTCGGGAAATGTGCACCAGTATGACCTGGCCATAATCTGGTTGGGAGCTGTAAATCCTGTTACGCCTGAAAATGGTGTGTATACAATTATAAACAACTCTATTTCAACCACAATTTTTACCTTTGGTGGAACTTCGTGGTCATCTAGGCCACAGGGCTGGTATGCTTATGGGATAAAGGCAATGTATCCCAATGCACAAGCATCAGAATTTGTTTATACCAATATTGTAGCCCATAAACTTTTCGCTGATTTAACCATAAGCTCGAAACTGGAATGTGGATCGGTTCCTGCCGATGGGGCAATTGCAACACTAACAGGCATATACTACCCGTTTTATGCCCTTACTGATACACTTTCTTCATCAGGTTCGCTTACTTTCAGCCATATCGTACAGGGAGAATATACTCTGTCAGTATCCTATCCGGGATATGAAACTTATACACAAGCTGTTTCGCTGTATGCCAATGAAGTGATTGATACAATGCTTCTGCAAAGCAGGAATAAGCCAATAAACTTTAAGGTAACCAACAATGATCTTGTTGCTACCTGGCAGGCACCCCGTGGAATTTTGCTGAGTCAGAATTTTGAAAGCAGTTTATTCCCTCCATCCGGCTGGCAAAGCAGCACACAGGGAATTATGGGCTGGTATTTAACTACCAACGGAAGCAGCGATAGCCTTGTTATTCCGGCACATACTCAATATGCAGTAGTAAACGATGAACTAGGCGGTGCTGCCAACAACGGATGCTGCGATTACCTTATAACACCAGAACTCGACCTGAGAGGAGCCCCTGATTATTCTCTTTCTTTTAATAGTTATTTCAACGGACTTGGCGGTCAGCTTGGGTTTGTAGAAATGAGTACGGATAACGGCACGACCTGGAACCCGATTTTTACCTGTTACCCATCGGGTGGGTTCTGGATAAATGAAACTATTGATCTGTCGGCATATTCCGGTCCCTCCGGGCTGGCATCGGTTAAATTTGCCTTTCATGCCAATGATGCGGGCAACCAGGCATCGGGCTGGGCTATTGATGATGTGATGGTTACTTACGGAGGCTTGCAGGTTTCGGGATATAAAGTGTACCTCGACGGAACGGAAATGGGGCAAACTACCGGGCTCACCTGGTCATTTGACCCGGCAACCTTCAATTGCCAGGAGTACCAGGCAGCAGTAGAAGCCATATATTGTACCGGCACTTCCGAACCTGCCATTTATGATTTTTCTAATGGCTATCCATATCCTCCTGCAAATCTGGCAGCTGACACCAGCATTACTGCTACTTCGGGAGCTGTAATGCTTAGCTGGCAAATTCCTATGGATTGTTTATCAAACAGTGTAGGGTATCACATTTACCGTGGTGATGTATTTATAGCACAAGTACCGGTAACGGATACTATATATTGGGATATGAACCTGATGCCCAAAACGTATTGCTATGATATCACAACTGTGTATGATCTTGAACCTTACGGCTTCCCGGCAGGGACAACCGGAGAATCAATTAAAACCGGCCCTGTCTGTGTGGGAATTATTTATGGCGGAGATTTACCGTTCTTTGATGATTTCTCGGGTGGCGTATTT
>CAZBZA010000373.1:0-3759 GCA_964495865.1 uncultured Lentimicrobiaceae bacterium | reverse complement strand
TTTATGCTGTATCTGTCGATTCGGACGCTGATCTTTGGCAGAAAGCCTGCCTGATCGACCGGGCTTATTGGTTGAATGTGATTGATACGAAAGGACTTGCCTCAGAATTCAGTAGAACCTATGGCGTACGCGAACTTCCGGATATGATTCTGGTAGCCAGAAATGGAACAATTATCGCGCGTCAACCTCAATTCAATCAATTAGAGTCATTGATAAAAAAGAACCTTTAATTTTGAAATCCGAAAATCTTCCCGGGTAAACCCGAAACATTTCAAACTCTTCAAACAAAAACTAACTATTAACTTGTTTTGAAACCAAAAAAAAATCCTGATGTCACTTCCTGAAACCAGCATCTATTTTGCAAGCGATTTTCACCTTGGCATCCCCGACAGGCTGAGTAGCCTGGTTCGCGAAAAGCGGCTTATCCGTTGGTTGGATATGGTTGCTGCTGATGCCGACGCTATTTACCTCATGGGTGATCTGTTTGATTTTTGGTATGAATATAAAACCGTTGTTCCTAAAGGATATACCAGGCTTTTCAGCAAACTTGCAGAATTAAATGAACGAGGAATTCCCGTTCATTTTTTTAAGGGAAATCACGATTTCTGGGCATTTGATTACCTTAATGAGGAAGCTGGAGTTACTATTCATGATGATACGCTGGAAATAAAACTGAAAGGAAAGAATTTTTTTCTGGCGCATGGCGATGGTCTGGGCCCGGGTGATAAAGGGTACAAATTCCTGAAAAAGGTATTTCTTTCGAAATTCAACCAGTTTCTCTTTCGCTGGCTGCATCCTGATTTGGGTACAAAAATGGGATTGTATTTTTCGCGCGGCAGCCGTATTTCGAATATGATAAAGCAGGACAAGGACGAAAATTTTTTAGAGGTTGATAAGGAGAAACTCCTTATATATTCGCGCGAAATGGCAACTCAAATGCCTGATGTCGATTATTTTGTATTTGGTCACAGGCATGTTCCAACCAATATAAAGGTTTCAGAAAAAGCCAGTTGTATTATTCTTGGCGACTGGGTAACACATTTTACATACGGTAAATTTGACGGGGAAAAGTTTGAAATAAAGTATTTTGAACAGAATGAAAGAAGTAATGTATCAGGTATCGAAACAAGCTAAAAATTCTTAAATTTTCTATAATTCATGTTTTTTAATGTATTTTTGGAACAGTAAACTGATCCGGATTATTTCCGTGTTTGCAGCAATCCATTAATGATTTTCAATTGCTTCATTATCAGCAGTACAAAAAGAAGGCCTTTTCGTTCTAATTGGCAGATAAAGTGATACATATATTGCTTTGCGTCATAGCAGTAATGAAAAAATAATGGAGTATAGTATTTATTTCCTAAAAAATAAACCACTAACATAATAATAAATGGAAAACCTCAAGAACCACATCCAATCGAATTCCGAACGCTACCTTGATGAGCTGTTTGGCCTTATCCGAATTCCATCCATCAGTTCACAGAGCGAACATAAGGAAGATATGGTAAAAACAGCTCAGTATCTTGTCGATCAGTTGCTTAAAGCTGGTGTTGACAAAGCCGAAATTATGGAAACCTCAGGGCATCCGGTTGTGTATGGGGAAAAAATTATTGATCCGGCCAAACCTACTATCCTTGTGTATGGTCATTATGATGTAATGCCTGTTGATCCTCTCGATCTTTGGGATTCGCCTCCTTTTGAGCCTGAAGTCCGCGATGGTAAAATTTTTGCCCGTGGCGCTGTGGATGATAAAGGCCAGCTTTTTATGCAGGTAAAAGCGTTTGAATACCTGGTTTCGACTAATCAGCTTCAGTTCAACGTAAAATGGATGATTGAAGGTGAAGAAGAAATGGGCTCGCCGGCTTTGGGTAAATGGCTTCCCAGCCAGAAAGATCTGCTTAAAGCTGATTTAATACTGGTTTCGGATACAAGTATGATTGCCATTGATATACCAAGTATTACTGTAGGATTGCGCGGTTTGGCTTATATGGAAGTAGAAGTAGCCGGCCCGGATAAGGATTTGCACTCAGGTTTGTACGGCGGTGCTGTGGGTAACCCGGCAACAATTCTTGCCAAAATGATTGCATCGTTACACGACGAAAACAACCATATTACTATACCCGGATTTTATGATGATGTACTTGAGCTTTCAGCAGAAGAACGTGCTGATATGGCCCGCGCACCTTTTAACCTGGAAGAGTATAAGAAGAAACTCGATGTTAAGACAACACTTTGCGAAAAAGGATATACCGTAAACGAATGTACAGGAATTCGTCCGGCATTGGATGTTAACGGTATATGGAGCGGATACACAGGCGAAGGCTCAAAAACAGTTTTGCCAGCAAAGGCTTTTGCGAAAATAAGTATGCGTTTAGTCCCGCATCAGGATCCACACAAAATTGCAGATCTTTTTGCACGCCATTTCGAATCCATTGCTCCTGATTGTGTGAAAGTTACCGTTAAAGAACATCACGGCGGATATCCTTATGTTGCGCCTACCAACACTGCTGCTTATCGTGCTGCAAGCAAAGCATACGAAAAAACTTTTGGAATAAAACCGGTACCAACCCGCAGTGGAGGAAGTATCCCGATTATTTCGACCTTTGAGCAGGTTCTGGGAATAAAATCCATTCTTATGGGCTTCGGACTTGATACGGATGCAGCACATTCACCAAACGAAAACTACCACCTGGAATGTTTTTACAAGGGAATTGAAACGATTACCTGGTTTTATAAATATTACGAGGAGGAACTTGCCTTAAATGCGGATTAAGATTATCAGATCACTGGAATGATTATTTAGATCTTTCATTAATACCTGAAATGATGGATGATTAAGGGGGCATTTTTTAATACCTTTAGTCGTTCATCATTTTCATTTTGATCAGCTTTAATCCCTAACCCTCATGGACCAGATGCAGAAAGTGCTGCTAGTTGATGCAGCAACATCCTTTTACAGGATGAAAAAATACAAAGTCGGCGATTTCTTCGGTCCGGTTGATCTCGGGCTGCATTTGTCAGCGAAACTAAACAGCTTGAATATTGGTACAGGCTTGCTGGCCGGTTCAATATTTCCCGGATCTAACAGGTTGATATTTAATGGGTTTTCGCCATGTTGGAGTGGATTTTATATTTCGAGCATGGGCGGTGCTGCACTGGTATTTGAAAATATGGGCATTAATATGCTGTCCATCATCGGAAAAGCACCTATGCCTTCCATACTTTACCTGAACCGTGTGCATGGCGAAGAGGTTGAAGTGGAAATGGTGCCTGTGGATGTAAATTCCGTCTGGAAATCAGGCCGTAAGGGCATATACAGCCTCATGGATTATGTGTATGAGAAATATGGCAGCCGTTACGAAACTGATCCGCGAATACTGGCAACCGGCCCTGCTGCATTAGCTACTGATTTTGGAGGAATTTGTTCAGTGCCTGTCAGGAATGGCCAGCTGACTTATGTGGATACCTGGGCGGGACGTGGCGGATTCGGAACCAAAATGCTTCGCGACCATGGAATTGCTGCCATCATATACGGAGGTACGGTGGTAACCGAAGATTTCCGCGATCGCACCGTAGCCGACGCATGGTTCCAGCAGAAATACCAGCAGAAACTTGCTGCCAAAGATATTGATGCTACTACCAAATACCGTTATGATCCCAATTTTAATACCGGCGGCACGTTTGGCGTAAATTATGCCACGCTCTCGGGGCGAATGATGTCGTTTAATTATAAAAGTTTAGACTGGGATGAAACGAAAC
>CAZBZA010000372.1:0-3763 GCA_964495865.1 uncultured Lentimicrobiaceae bacterium | reverse complement strand
CTTTTACCGAATCGTCCAATGCAGCAGGGAAAGGGTGTTCGGGCGCAAGCCTGTACTCGTATAGCAGGTTTGTAATGCCTGTGTTCTTTGCAAACTTCGAAACAATTCCCCGGTGATCGTTGCAGGAACCTGACACATATCCACCGCCGTGCACGTACAGAATCACTTTCGTAGGGTCGGAACCTTGCGGTATCAGCCATTCCGCGTTTATTCCTGCGATTTGGCGTGCCTTAACAGTAATTCCCTCAGGAATTTTCCCGAAACGGCTTGCGCCCTTCTCGCATTGGTCCCTGAAACCTGCTATGGAAGTATTGAAGTCGAATGCTTCCTTTCGCAATTTTCCCTGCATAAGATGGCGGTTCCTTAACATAAAGTTGAACATCCTGCTCTTCAAGCTTGTCATTTCGTGTAATTATGAGTTTGTGTTTTAAATTTGAATTCATTGATGTCCGGTTAAAAAATATATCGTCCCTGACGGGACTTTAACTTTCTTCTAACTTATTTTCTACCAACATCTTGTCCCTACGGGACAGCCCCGTTAGGGGCGAAATATTGGTAGAATATAAAAGCAATCCTAGTGAAGTGAAGTCCGCCTGAGGCGGACGATATATATCAAGCATTGTAACGTTTTCTGATTGATTTTAACGGACAACAATAATTTGAATTAATAGTTTCTATTCATTTTCTTAAAAATGAAGGCTCCAGTTAAACATCGTATCAGATTCACTGGTTTTTATAAAATTGTTCCTGGTAAGAATTGTGAAAGAAGCTATATTGTCTTTATCAGTCGAGGCTACAATTGCTTTCACTCCAGGTTGCTTTTCAGCCCAGCCGATCATACCACCCACTGCTTCTGTCATAAAACCTTTTGCCCGAAATGCTTCGTACGTTCCGTACCCGATTTCAATTTCTCCGTCATCGTTTGGTTCGCCGACAAAGCAAAGATCACCAACCATTTTATTTTCGGCTTTCGAAATCATCGTCCAAAGGGTTGAGAACAAGTAATTTTTACTTGTATCGGCAACAGCCGGCAGTATGGTTTGTTCCAGTGCTTCTTTCAACTCAGGGGAAATGGATCTTACTGTTGGCTTTACATTTAATTCAGCTTCCAACGAGTTGTCATTATTAATGTATTTAACGAGTTGATCGTAGGATAAGGGGATAATAGTCAGGCGATTGGTTTCAATTTTCATTGTGCGGCTTTTATGTTAACCAATTAATTTTCAGGCATTTTATGGGAATACAATCATGGCAAGGAAATGGCCTGAATTTAAGCATAAGATTTCTGAATTATCCTGTCGTACCCGGTATAAGGCCGCAGTTCCATCAGGTCAAAATCAATTAGTCCGGCTTTTACGAGTGGCAATGTACCTAATACTTTTGCTGCTTCTTCCCTTGAAGCACATTCGAGAATGATTACCGCATTTTCCGCTTCAGTGAAATAAATATCGCGGATAATGCCTTCCTGGAAAAGGTGGTACACCTGGTAAGATTCGTTGATCAGGGTTTCGGTTTCCTCGTCCCAGTTTACAGTGGTTGTTTCTTTTTCTATTGCAAGTAGTTTCATTGTTTTTCGTTTTTAGGGTGATTATTTTCAAATGCTTTTTCAATCGTTAGTTCAAAAAAAGAGCAGATCAATAAAAGTTAGTTTATCCGAATGAGATTCCGATTTTTACACCATAGGTGAACAGCCAATCCGTTGGCTTTTCAATATTTCCGGTATAGGTTGCACTGCCGAATAAATCATTTGTTATAGCGTATCCAAGCGACAAATATAGGTTGGCGTAAAATGATCCGGCTACAAACTGGTACCCTGAAGTTCCCAAAATGCCCAATGCCCCGATATTTCCGGCTTTATCAACACCATTCCCGCTCACAATATTTCCGGAGGAAACGGATACCATGCCTCCGTACCAGAAATTACTTTTGTCAATGTTTTTGGAATAAACTTTAAATGCCACATTTTGCTCCGAAAGCCAGGAGTATTGACCGTGGATTTTCCGCGACGAATTGCCGGTTTGCCCCAGGTAAAAGCTTATTCCGTATTTGCCGTCATTCAATCCTCTTTCGTACTCCATATTCAGACGGTTATATCCGAATAACTGAATGGGATTTACGGAGAGTTTATTCAGTCGCTGCTGGGCAAAAGTGTTGACTGTCATTAAGAATAAGAGACTTAAGAGAAACGTTTTCATTTTTTATCCGGCTTTAAACGATACAAAAGTAAATTCGTCATTTGCTGAATTAAACTATAAGTGGCTGAATGCCGGAAACTACAGATTGAAAGCATTTTTTATGTTGGTGAATGACTGAATAACAATTATTTATCGCTTCCTGATCATTCATTTTCTTACCACCCGGCGAAAGATTAGTTCAAAAAAAAGTCCTGCTGTTAACAGGACTGGAGGTATATTGAAATGCTTTGGGGATACTTTCCCCGAAACATTATTCGCTTATTGGTAATTCATCAATTACACTTTCGGACTGGCTTGCGTATTTGCTGACATCAAAGCGGAGATAGTCATATTCGTTAGCTGGCAATTCGTTTATTCCTACCGGATTGCTTTCAACGAAGTTGTTAACATCGAACCGAAGGTAGTCGAACTCATTAGCTGCAGGCAACTCCATTTCCATTGGTTCTTTATCGTTTATAAAATTATTTACATCGAAGCGCAGGTAATCGAATGAGTTTACCGGTAACTCTTCAATTGCACTTTCGGTTGCATATTCATTAACATCGAAACGCAGATAACTAAAATCGGAAGTCGCTTTGGTTAAAAAGGCTGGTAAAGCAATTGCTTTTTTCTTGGCTGAAATTACGTTGCCTTCTGTTTTCTTAACGATATCGCCGGTTGATTTTATCACCGGATTCGAAATGCCACTTGATGCCAGGAAAATTACCAGGCTGAAAGAAATAACTGCGGTGAAGAATTTGTTTGTTTTCATTTTTTTTATGTTTTTACTCCCGGAGGATTGGTTTTTGGTTTATTAATTTTGTTTGTATTAATGACGGTGAAAGATTTAAAAAGTTACAGAACACTGAAGAATTTTTTAAAGGGGAACAATGAACTGTTACTAAAACGATACAAAGATACAGCCGCTGTATGGGGTGCAAAAGTATAAATCGGCGAACGCCCGAAACCGGGGGATGAATGCTTTAAAAAAGTTGTTGAAGGGGTAAAGCATGAGTTAAATACCCGGTGAAAATTGGCAAAACCTTATTTCTAATAATAAAAGTATCTGTAATTCAGTTTGTTTGATTGGAATAGCCGATGCAGGCGGGGACTTCGATCAGCCTGACAGATGAACGAGCTAAAACCCCATATGGACTGTTTAATGAAGAATTTGGATAGTTAATTAGGGCCTGCTGAAAATCTCCGAAGGAGTTTAATTTTAATAACCTCCGGTGCAACCGGAGGTTATAGGAAACCTGCAGATCAATCCCGAAGTGGGTTGAATAGCATTATTATAGTGAAATTGAACCCTTTCAGGGTTCTGGCTTATGTGTCTTTTATAATCCACAAGTTTCACTGGTGGTTAATAAAATTAAATCCCTTCAGGATTTTAAGTTCTAATAAAGATTAAGATGTAAAAAAAACAAATAACAGTATCAAAAAAGCATGCATCTGATCCCATAAATAACTAATCATATAATTGTGTGGCAAGCATATAGGTTTTTTTAGCAAGCCCTAATTAAATACCGATTTTAACTTTTCAAGGTTATTCTTTACAAAATCATTGCCCGGCATATTGCCGCATTTTT
>CAZBZA010000371.1:0-3778 GCA_964495865.1 uncultured Lentimicrobiaceae bacterium | reverse complement strand
GATGGACAGGTTAGTGAATACATACGCAGCCGCAAAATCGAAAAAGAATATTATGCCCAGGTTGACGGACTGATAACTGACGATGCTATTGAGCAACTCCAACAAGGTGTCGAAATCGGAATCCGTGAGGTTAAATATCAAACAAAACCTTGTAAAGTTTTCAGGCTGGAGCAAGATCCGGGCTTTGCCCCGCGCACCCGCAAAATACGCGACGACCGCCATGGGCCAACCAGCTGGATATCAGTAACTCTTACAGAAGGCAAATACCGGCAGGTACGCAAAATGACTGCGGCAGCAGGTTTTCCTACCTTGCGATTGGTGAGGGTGAGGATAGGGAATATTCTGCTGGGGGATTTGCAGATGGGGGAAGTGAGAGAAGTTGATTCGTTCGCGATTGACAAAATAGAATAATTGCAAGGCGAAAGATGTATTACAGTCTCTTTTTAGAAATAACGCCTGACTTTCACTATCGTAAATTAAATATCAGTTTTTAACACTTCCACATAGAATTTCTATATAGATTTGTATCAGAGGAAGCATTAGCTTTCCGTGAGTCAGATTTTAGCTTTTTAACGCAAACGATTATTAATCTGTCACCCTTATTGAATACTACCATTATGACTGGTTTAGCTATATTTACTCTACGAATCACCAACAAAGGCCCTGTTTTGTGTCGGATACTGGCTTGCTTTTTCATTTTTATATCAGGTTTTCAGCCATTTGCAAAAGCTGAGGGTACCCGACAGTTTGAACCTGAAGGGATGCCATCCAATTCAATCTGCAAGATTGTGCTTTTGATGAACGACTCGGAAGGCAGGATTCCTTTTGCATTAAAAGACTGTACCGAAGAATTCAGGCTGAATATTAGGATAAGCGACTTTACAACCGAAAAGATCCAGTTTGGATTGGGAAATATAATCAATTACTATGATCCATCAACAACTTTTACTGATGTAAAATACCAGATCAAAGATCCGGCAGGAAATGTAGTTGCAGGATATTCACTTAAGCCCACACCCTTGGCCGGAGAGCCAGGATTTATCGAAACCCGGGATCAGGCCTTGGCCGGACCAAATATAAGTGGCTCATTTCCTGCCGGATACCAACCACTGACAATCATACCTGCCATGAACGGTGATTATATACTGGAATTCGAAATCCCAAATTCCAGTTCAGCAGAAGTACGTACAATAAAATATATTGACGTTACGGTGGCAAAAGGAGTAACTCCTGTTCCCGGGCGTTTATGGAGCAAAGCATGGCAGTTTAGTTCAGGCAGCGTTTATACATATGAAAGTGCTTCATATTCGTCCTTTTATATTTATACCAACGACAGCATTGTTACAAGGTTCGATTGCAATGGATTTGCAGGAGGAGTTTGGGCTGTTTACAGTAACGAATGGGGTTGCTCAGTTACAGGCAACTGGAGCGAAAGGCGCAAGTCGATACACGGGAACACTTCGGTTAAACCTCAACATAAAATTTTCCTTAATAACCCTGATCCTTTGGTTTTCAAATCGGGGAACATTGGCGAAATGCTTGATTTCAAAGTGCTTCCGCATGAATGTGATACCGTTATCACTTTTTGGGCCGATGTAAGCAAAGGTGGAAATATAGAGATACTTCTGGATGTACCTCCCTTAAATCCAAATTCATTTGCACCTGAAGATGTACAACTTGGTTATAGTGTTGTAACAGGCGCCAATACTTTGCTCCCGGGCTGGAATGGGAAAAATGCATACGGAATGCCTTTGGCAAACGGAACCCAGGTAGAAGCCCGGATCACCTTTCTGAACGGGCTTTCGAACATTCCCTTGTTTGATGTTGAAGATAATCCCAATGGATTTAAAGTTGATATTATACGGCCGATGCCGGCTTCCCCATCCACGGTACTAAAACTTTACTGGGACGACACAGGACTGCCTGAACAATATCTACCGACAAGCAATGCGATATTGGGTTGCGAATATGACGGCCTCGAACCCGTTACAGGTTGCCACGAATGGCCGGTAAGTCAGAATCTGGGAGATGTAAAAACTATAAACTCGTGGTGGTATTTTACTTCCGGCGAATCGTTACTTATCCCTATAACACTAAAACTGAGTCCGTCATCACCTTATATTTCGGGTCCGACGAATATCTGTTCGGGAATGCTGGCCACATTTAAAACCAATTCAATCCCTTTTTCCGAAAAATATTTCTGGAAAATTGCTGGTCCCGGATTTTCAGTTGAATTCGAAAAAGATGCGCCTGATACAACCCTTGTTTATCAGTTTACAACATCAATGCTCATGGGAAATTATACCATTTCCGTATATGGACGAAATCCACAGTGTGGTGATGGCGAGAAAGCTTTTTTTACCAGCTTTGTTTACGATGACCAACCACCACCCATTACAGGCCCCGCTTCAGTTTGTGTGAATCAGGACCAGGAATTTTTAATTCCGGGGACCTATACAAACACACAATGGAACATTAAAAACGGCACCATCGTTGGCTCATCGCTGGCTAATCCGGTCACTGTGCGCTGGAATACTGCCGGAACAGATTCCATTGAAGTAATGGCTACAAACGTTGATTGCGGCACAAGACTTTCGGTATTGCCAGTAATAATCAATATACCTGCTGATGCCGGATTTATGACAGCTAACGAAGCAATCACATGCCCCGGATTACCGATAAATTTCAGCGATACATCTAAACTGGCTTCCGGCACAATTACCAGTCGCAACTGGACCTGGGGCGATGGCCTTACTAACAGCGGAAACACCGACAACATTTCGCACACATATTCGACCACAGGAAGCTACATCACGAAATTAGAAATCACCACTGATAAAGGTTGCAAATCGGAAACTCAAAGACAAATACAGGTTATTGCTTTTCCTGATGCATCATTTTCAGTATCACGCAACTGCCTTTCGCATGCTGTTCAGTTAAGTGATAATTCAACAGGTATTAATATCACTACTTATAACTGGGATTTCGGGAATGCGCTGGCAACCGCATCAAATCTGGATTTACTACAGCCGACTGTAATATATCACACTACAGGCCAATTCCCGGTTCAATTGATAGTCACTAATAAATACGGTTGTCGTGATACTGTTGTTCAACAAATTACAATTCATAATAATCCGAAAGCAGATTATACCTATGAAATCCCCTGCCAGGGTGCAGGAATACAGTTCACTGACCAAAGTATAATGACTGATACGCTTATAAATCAATACAATTGGTTCAGCAGATCAACAATTAACGGAACAGAAAAACAGTATGCTGGCACACCCTCACTCATTACATTTGATGATGCCAACAATTATACAGTTGATCTTCTTGTAACAGATGCCAATGGCTGCACCGACACAACAACAAAACTGATTCCTGTTAAACCCAAACCAGCCACAGCATTCAATTATATAGAAAACGCTGATAATATAATGGGGAAACTCCATTTTACGAATCAAACAACGGGAGCAATAAGCTATAACTGGAATCTTGGCGAAGGCAGCACTTCAACACAATTTGAACCGGAAATCAAATATTCTATTGAAGGCGATTACACCATCGTACTTGTTGCTAAAAGCTTAGATGGATGCAACGATACCGCTTACAGGCATTATTACTATATGCCAGGCTTATGGTTACCAAATGCCTTTACACCAGATGGGGATGGGAAAAATGATATTTTTCAGCCAGTAACTCAACGAAATTCGCTGAAGCCATATTTGCTGAATGTGTATAACCGTTGGGGACAACTTGTTTTTACCAGTTCCGA
>CAZBZA010000370.1:0-3782 GCA_964495865.1 uncultured Lentimicrobiaceae bacterium | reverse complement strand
GTAAAATCAGAATCAGATATTTGAAAATACAAAATTTTAATATTTCAGTATTCCAAACTTATAATTGTACTTTGCCTGGTCGAAAAATATCACATCTCCATTGTTATGCTCCTGATAACTCAGCGTTGGTTTAAAATATATTTTCTCCTTCATCCTTGGCAACATTTCTGCCTTTTGAACGTCACCTGTGCTCAGATTTATACTAAAGCATACAGGCATAGTCTTTTTCATTCGCATCAGATTACAAATCGGCGTCTTGTTTGATTTTAACATGGCTTGCTGCGAAATGCCGATATTTTTACTGTTATCATTCAGGTAGATATTTAGTTTTTCATTCTGAATGGCCGGAAAATATGAAATGTATTCGGATGATTTCCTTGCGACTTCTATAGGTTTAAACATGGCTTTTATAGCGTAATGCTGGGCTTTAGGGATTTTTTGAGTCCATACCAGGTCGCCATCTTTCGAGTGGTTGAAAATTACAATACTTCCTATGTCATAAAGCCCGTTGGTGTATATAAACTGACTTTCACTTATAAGTATAATTCCGCCATCGTCCTTACTTACGATTTCGGAGCTGTTATATATTTCAACCGAAATTTTCGGGGTTTTGCTATCAGAATAGGATGCATTGGTAATCCTAAGCTTTTTTAATGCTTCTTTATCGAAAGTGTTTGTTTTCTTGTAAACGATTTCCTTCGAAGAGGTCCGGATTTTCATTACAAAAGTTCCTTCTACATTTTTTTTATCAAGAGTAAAAAATCCCACCAGCATCATATCACCTTCAACATTGAGCTCAAAATTGATATTGTAAACCTTAGTTTTTCGGTTCAGATCACTGAAATCAATGTGTTCCTCCCATTTCTCATATTCCTTGCCGGCATCGTAGGAAACAATGTACGACTCACCGGATGTCATAGTTTTAATATAATATACCGAACCTTCGTTGTCAATGGCGAAATTGAAAGTGTGGTAGTCAATTTCGTCTTTAAAAATTTTGTCTTCCTTTTCTGTAATTACTTCAAGGTCAGTATTCAGAAGCAGGTATTTATCTTTTATACATTTTTCCTTTTTATAATATCCGGCATGATTTAAAAGTATTTTAGTCCTGTCCTTCGAAACAAAAACATAAAAACTGCCTTTCCTCTTTAACTTCTCTACAGGCACTGTCATAATCAGTTTGGGTTCTTCTGTTTTTGACCCGTCGTCGGCATTATAAATATAGGCATACACATTGGTATTGTTTTCCTTGCTGTTGAAATAGGAAGCAAAGATCACAAACCTGTTTTGCATAAAATAAATGCCTTCGTATTCTAATTCGGTATTTCCGATCTTGGGATGTGGAATAAGTTTAGAATACTGACGGCTGAAATCTGATTTACTGAACTTTTCGATATAAATATCAGGGATTATCGTCGAAGTTGAATAAATAAAGTTGTCATCCTCACCCATTATATGCGGTGTATATAGCTGCGATTTGGAAGTTTGTAATTTCCCCCAGTTTATTGCCTGTGCATAAGCCCGGAATGTAGTGATGACAAAGAATAACGAAATTAAAAGAGCTGTTTTTGTAATGGTAGCGCGCATGTTGGTAGTTAATTATTGGGTTAATACGTGTAAATCTTCGATTAAATATTTTTTTGCTTTGTCAAAATTGCCTTTCTGAATTTTCTTTTCATTCCAGTACAGTGTTTCACCTGTGTTCAGATCAATATACGTAATAAAATACTGATCATCCGGTATGCCATCGTATAAACCGGCATAGCACATTATATTCTTTAAACCTGGTTTAGCATCGCTAAAATACTCTGCACCAATAGGATAGAAGTTATCGATGTCGTGAGTCATGTTCTCGCTGAACATCTCGCGGTACATGCATAACTGATTGTATTTCGAAATATCGTTGGCCGTTATTATTTCCCTCGAACTCAAAAGTAACATGGTAAGTCCGGCACTTGCCGTTGATTCAACGATCTTCTGATCGAATGCACCTTTATTTTTGTCGTAAAGCGGGTATTCGTCTTCAATGTTATTCCTGTCGATTTCGAGGTACGGATCAAGCACGATTAAGCTGTCGAATTTCACATGTAATCCATTTGCCCGCATTAATTCCAACAATTTCTTCTCCGCTTCAAGCTTTTCTTTGGCCGATAGTATTTCTTTCCGATCCGTTACAGTTTTTCTTGCTTTGGCATCAGTACATTTACGCATGAATGAAGTATCACGTAACGCTTCATCATTAAATGCATGGTAGTAGAAGTTTTCGGTTCTTTTCTGCAATTCACGCTTCGATAAGGCCGGGTCAGGTTCCAACGCTTTATCTGATTTCAAACTTTTATTAAGCTTGTCAATATCAATATCATTTTTAATAATCAACTCATTTATCAGGTCAGTTTCGAGTTTATCCAGAAAAACAGCATCAGGATATTTCTTTTTAATATTCTGTATATAATTGATCGATAGAGTATTAAGTTGCTTACGGTTCAGTTGTTTAAGGAAAAAATGTACCTGCTGCGATTCGCCTTCCGCTTTTTCATATGACTCAGCTACCTGGAAATACTTGTCTTCGTTCTTGTATTTTGTTAACCCATACAATGATTTGGCGATATTAAACTCAAGGTATTTGTTATCAGGATATTGATTCAAAAGGGCATATGCATTATATATGGCATCTCCGTATTCTTCGTTTCGTACATTCAGGTGAACCAGCTCGAACCTGGCAATTTCCCGCATATAATTGAATTCGCTTTCCGAAACCAGGTAATCGGACCCGGCATTCAGTTTCTTGGTAGTCAGAATTTTGTTAGCATGAGCTTTGCGTTTAAAAATGTTTGGATGCGAATAGTTTTCGTCGTAGGTGTCTTTAATAGCCGTCTTTTTTGCGCATGTATCAATAAAATAACATGAAGGAACTACAAAATCTCCATTGTTGAAAAAGTGAGTGTCGAATGCAATATCCGAAAAAGGAATATAGGAATAATGCAAATGATCGAGACTTTTGTCAATAGTTTCAGGATTGTACGACGAAGCAAGGAAGAGTGAAATACCAATTGAATCGGCTTCAAATTCGAACTCTCTCGAGCGTTTACCCATTAAATCAAGTTTCTGGTTGTTGGATTTGAACCGGTAAGCACTCTTGCCTTTTATGATTTTCAGGTTTTCGAGATGAGCTTCCATCGGATGCTTACGGATGTAATGTGATATTTCGTGGGCAATTACAAATGCTAATTCCGCTTCCGTTTCGAGGTTGGCAAGCAAGCCGGTGTTTACAAAAACAAATCCGTTGTTATTCGAAAATGCATTAACAGCTGGATTTTTTAAGACAAAAAAATTAAGCTCAGACAGTAAATCAGTATTGTCCTTTAATAGTTCAGCCGCAACTTTGTTTACGTACAGGCTCAAAGGATCGCCAAACAGCATTGCTCCATTGCGAAACAAGGAAATGATTTCGCAATCATTTTTCATCAGAAAAATTTTCTTTTGCTGAGCTGTTTTTTTTGAATCGGATGCAATTCCTTTGTTAATTGCTTCCCCGTTATTGAGCGAGAGTGCTTTTATAACAACTTCGGGAAACTCTCCGGTTGATTTTAATACCGAATAATTATTGAAATCGACTTTCTGGCTAAAGCTATTTCCAAATACTAAAAATAATGCCGGAAGTAATATAAATCGGAGTAATACGAGTTTTTTCATTCTCAATAGGTTCAATACTTTAATGATGCAAACATACATAAAAGTTTATTTTGATACAGTTGAATTTTTATGTTTTTTTTACAAATTTC
>CAZBZA010000369.1:0-3805 GCA_964495865.1 uncultured Lentimicrobiaceae bacterium | reverse complement strand
GAAAGCCTGAATACTGGCTTTGGACACACAGGAGATGGAAACACAAACGAGCGGACGGCATTTAACATCGGATATAAAACTTCTCTCTCCGGTATTAGCAAAAAATACATGAGAAGAGGCTGTCTTTCTAAAACAGCCTCTTCATTTTTAAAGTGTATAATCCTGGAAATTACTTTATTGTATCGAAACCTTAGTTAAAAACATTCTGTTTCCTGAACTGAGCCGTAAAATGTACATACCTGGATTAAAACCTTGTGTGTTAATTTTCAACTTTTTACCGGATTCTGTTTTTTGGTATACTTCTTTCCCAAACATATCAAAAAGAAATATTTGGTCAAAATTTTCGGTCATTTCTAATATAAAATAGCTTTGGGCAGGATTAGGATAGATCAGAACCTCAGACAATTCACCATTTTCTTCAATTATGTTGGGCAGATAAATGGACACATTATTTGAAGGGCCTGATTCGCCTTCGTTATAAAGAGCTTTAACGAAATAATTATAAGAGCCGCTTGGCAATTCCTCCCCGAGCCAGAGTGTATCTTCAATAATACTCGTATTGACTTTGGCATAGTTACAGTAAAGATTATATCCCAGCAACTGGTTTGAGGCAGGTCCACCAACAGTCAATAAACTCTTTTCGCCTGCCTGGTTGGTAACCCATGCCTGAATGTTCCAGTTATAATCCCATTCGGGATTTAAGGAAGTTAACGACACATAATTATAACCGTTCGTACAGATTAAATCGCTATAACCTGTTGTTCCGGGTCCTAAATCAGCACCGGCCGGATGCTGACCTGCCGGATGGTTAATCACTCTGTAACCAATCCAGAGTTCCTGAGTGACATCAATAGGCACAGGTTTTGATAAATGAACTGTATTCCATTGGTTGATTTTTAAACCTGGTAATGAAACAGTTGATAGCTCAATAGAGGCATTAGCTCCTTTCGCAATAAAGAATTGGTAAGTGGTATTTTCTCCACGTGGATAAAATCTTGCTTTGGAAATATGCATTCCTTCGTACTTCACCAGTTGCTCGGGTTTAAAGCGAACTGCCACGCTAAAACTCCCGCCATTGTTAAAACCTACACCCACCTCGCTTGTATCCCTGTCATAATGTATCCATTCTGCTGATAAAGGAGGAAGAGGCTTGGTCCAGTTGAGTTGTACATCATGATCAGTGAGACTCGCCTCAAGTCGTAAAGGAGGATTTAGTATATTTCCAACAGTAGCTTTTGCAGGCCCTGACAAAACAGAAACGCCGGAATCATAAACTGCCGTCACATGATAAATATAAGTGCCGGAAGCCAAACCATGTTCAGTATAAGTGAGTTCAGTTACCGGCTGGGCATTCAGTTGTGTGCCTTCCCTGTAAACATTGTATCCGAGCAGTATAGGTATATAGTCAGGTGATTGGGAGTTACTCAAATAAGCAGACTCATTACAACTGCTATTATCAACCGGCTTACTTACCTGCTTTGATACATGGCTGCTTAAACCAATATCAGTTACCACACTTGCACTTTTATTTTTAAATGCTGCCGCAGATTTTTTTAAGGAATAAGGATTTCCATAAACATCAGTTACAAAAGCCTGAATACTCCAGTTATAATTCCAGTTGGAATAAAGTTGGCTTGCCGAACTCCAAGAGCCGCCCTCAAAACATATCATATCCCCATAACCAGGATTTGAGGGGCCTTTATCCACCCCAACCGGATATTTACCCTGGCCTTGATTTTCAACCGTGTAACCGATCCATAAGTCTTCACTTGCATCAATTACAATGGGTTGATCCAAGATAAAAGTATTATAATTAAATGTTGTGTCCTCAAAAATACTCACCCAATAACTTAAATTCTTCAATGAGATTTCCTGATCAAGTAAGGTAGATGATGCATTTTCCCCTTTCCATACATTTAATCGAAGGTTTGCTGCATTATTGGATGCAATAACACGGATTTTTGTCAGTTGCAGACCATGGTAAGCTGCCAGTTGGGCTGTATCGAAGCGGATAGCAACCCTATAATTCGGACTGGTATTGAAATGCCAGCAGTTTTGATAAGAGGTATCATAATGTAACCATTCAGTGATAGGCTTTAGAGAAGGTACTGACCAGTTGAGCACAACATTATCCTCCTCAGCATAGGCTTTCAGATGTAATGGCGGGGTGCATTTCACTCCATCTGGCATCATACCGACGATAGCAGCTTGATTGGCGGAGAAATTACTTGTTCCTGGACTCAAATCAGATAAATAGAAATAGCCATTATACTGTCCGCCCCATCCCCAGTTTATATGAAAATAATCATCCTGCTGGTATCCATCGCATACAAATGCATGACCAATGTTGGTTTCTGTATTCAAGCCTGAGTAATAAACCGGCCTGTGCAAGTTAAGCTCTGTTCTTATCATATTCTTCCATTTCTCTTCAGAAAAATTAGCTTTATACACAAGTTCAGTGTTAGGTGTAAAGCCAAATTTCTCCACCATTGCATTCCTTACCGGAACGTCATAAGCTCCTGATCCGTTAAAACAATACCTCATTTGAGAAGCAGCGCCACAACACATAATCAATTTTGCTATCTCATCATGGTTGTCTGCGGTGGCAACATCGGGCATATCATTATAATCGAAAAAGATAGTATCCCCTATTTGAAAATTAATTGAGTCATACTTGGGGGATCTTTTGCCTGATGATCCAGTCGCTTCAATGGACGACTGCATAAAGTTATCCCAAACACAGTAATTACTACTTATATTAACAGTCTGACCACCTGGTTGTACATAAGTTCTTGATCCAATGCAACTCTGTGCTGATGCGGTTGCTGTGCATCCAGCAGGTATTGATCTACCTTGATTATCCTTAGGTATCCAATCATTGTAAGGCCACTTCTGGTCCCATAGCGTAGTAAGAAGTGGTGCAACCCAATCTGTTGGGGCATCAAACAAGAACGGATCCATCAGGTAATGGGACCATACTACATTGTTTTCGGGCGATTGAGGCAATTGAAAAGTTCGTATGGCCGACAATTGCCGTTCGTACGATTCCATAAAAAAATTGAACCCTTCGGGTCGGCCTTCGGTGTCGGCTGAAAAGTTACCTTGCAAAGCATAACCCAAAACAGGGTAGGAAGCATCATCGCCGGCTACGATAATAAAGCCGGCATTGTCGGGTAGGTTGAAAACAAACATCAGTGGTTCTTGCTGGTCTCCAATACGAATAACATTATTAAAAACTACGTCACCAGGTAAAGCTAGTTTTTGCAGCATTATAGCTTCGGAATAAAGATTTTTTGCAACCAGTCGGGCTGCTTCAATAGAAACCGGAGAGCTGAACGCCTCCAATGCTGCCCACGAAAATAGTATCGCAAGCAGACTTGTTTTAAAATTGCTCATAATACATGGGTTTTATATACGACCCCTAAATATATGAAAATATATTAGATATTAAAAATATTCAAGGTATTAATTCAGACAATTTGTATAAGAAACAAAAATATACTTTATAAAATACTGACTATATGATATTTAACAAAATACTATAAATTGCCAAATAAGTCATTCTTTAATACAGAAAGCCTGAATTACAAATTTGCTTAAGTTAGATCTTCAATAACATGAGTTAGTTTTTCCCTTCACTTTTTACCAAAGAATAATTTCTAATGGTTAATCCTAAAATTAAAAGAATAGAGTTAGATGCAGATTTTCATATAAAAAAATCAAAGTAAGAAAACAATATTACTTTTTTCCTTTACAGATATTCCTTATCATCCCATTAAAAATAAAAGCATGAAAAGGCAGCACT
>CAZBZA010000368.1:0-3807 GCA_964495865.1 uncultured Lentimicrobiaceae bacterium | reverse complement strand
AAATGAGATTTGACTATTTCTTTACAAGATCCGACGGCTCTTTAAACCAGTTTACCGGCTGGTCGAAACCGTTTGAGGCAGAAAACTCTTTTGCCTGGTGCATAAATGCCTGAAGTCGGGTTTCGATGCTGTTGTCTTCCTGCCCGTCGTAAGCATAGTTAAGCCATGGAATATTGTGATGGTCTTTTTTAAAGTCGTTCGATACGGCGCATATTATTGTGCCTGGCATGCATGTGAACGGGAGTATATTTGCCACGCCCGAAATACCAGTTTCCACCAGTCCGGCCGCTGATCCCAGCGCTATTGGAGGATCGCCATCATAATCCTTATGAATATATGGACTGCACATCTCCAGTATCTTATCAATTTCTATGTCTTCGCGCAAAGTGAGAAAATCCTTCACATGACTGGTGATTTGTTTCGCGGTATAATGTTGATAAACCTGTTGGAATTTCGATTTGAACAGGCCTTTCAGGCTACCTTTCCACACACTGTCGCGCCAGTACCTGTATGACGAATAGTGAAGCCATTCGCCAAAAGGAGAAATAATGGTTTCAGCTCCAAGCGCTTCAAGCCGGTCGATCAGAAACCCGCTGCAAAATGGATTATCGCGCATAAAAATCTCACCAACTATCGCTATTACCGGCTTCCTCTTTTCGAAGTTTGCTTTTACTGCATGAAATTCATTGCCTGCTTTTTCCAATACTGCACCCACGTCTTTTGCTCCATTGGCAACCGAATTGATCAATCTGTCCAGATTCCTTTTATACACAAGGTTAGTTTCACCTTTTTCAAGTTCATAAGGTCTGCGCTCTTGCAAAAGTCGGCGCAGGATATCAATGCCCACAATTCCGCTCCAGGCATTCATCCGGAAGGTTCGCGATTTATCACCGGCAAGGTCGGCATAAGCGTCTTCGTTGCTTGGAGTCATCAGGTGGGCATGTTCGTAACCTAGTTTATCAAATATAATCCTGTGCAGCTTGTTATAATCGCCGAAGCGGCAAGGCCCATTATGATCGGGCATAAAAAAACTGACTTTCTTAGGATCAACTCCCGGTTCCATCAGTTTTTTCAGGAAACTCCCAGTGGTGGCAATGGCTGGGAAACACTCCTGCCCGTTGGTGTGTTTTCGTGCGATTTCGAGGTCCGATGCATCCTGCATCGGAAGTACCTGTGCATCAATTCCGCAACTCCTGGCTGCTGCTGCAATAATGTGAACCGTATCTCCTGCATATGGCAGGTAAAGTGTGCGTCCATCAAGGCTCCTTGAATGTTTAATATGTGTATGAAGCGTTTCGGCAGAAGTTGCATGGACTTTCTGGTAGCCGTCGAGGCTGTCGAGAAATGCCTCGCAACGGGTTATAAGGCCGGCATCGGCGCTGTGTTCGTCCACTTCGAGATGAAGATAGGGTTTGCCTTTCATTTCCTCTCTCACAAAATGTGTAAGGAATGAGTCGGGGCCACAACGGAAATTACCAAGATATACTGCAAAAAGGTTATCATTTTTACGTACAATCCGGCTTGCCGACATGATTTTTTGTCCATTAGGCCAGTACATCATTTTGTAATCCTCAAAAATATTTTCCTCCAGCAACGGAAGAAAATCAACCGGAACAGGAAGTGTATTCAGGTTTATGAGTTTTTCTACTAAGCGTAGGTTCAGCAACGGATCGGTGGTATTGTATGGCCGGCCGAGGACTACAAGAACTTTTTTGTCTTTCGGAAGGTTGGCAAGTACTTCTTTACCTCTTTTCTTTACAGCCTCCTCAAATTCTACCTGAACGGCGTCAGCGGCATCAATCACTTTCCTGGTTTTCGAAACAGCAATCCCAAATTTCTCTTTCATGAACTCCGGAAGTTCTTTTTTGAGTGCCCTTTCGAAATAGCGGAAATGAAGTGTGGGTGTGAGGAATTTATTACGGATACTCTCATCGGTGAAAGCACTGCGCACCATAAATGGGTATGATTGTATCCACGGGCAATTGCAGTTGTTGGTCGGATTATCTTTTTTTCCTTTTGCGTTAACGATAAAAGGCTGAAAAATATAATCTACGTTTTTATCCAGAAGATTATCTACATGCCCGTGCATAAGCTCTACCGGCAGGCAGGTTTCGGAAACCATCAGGTCAATAGATCGTGTAACTATCTGCTGGTCGGAAGGATCCGAAATCACCACTCTGAAACCAAGTTGCTCAAAAAAGTATCTCCAGAAAGGAAACTGCTGGTAAAAAACCATCAATGCCCGGGGAATACCAATAGTTATTTTGCCGTTTTCAGGTTCTTCGCGGTAGTCGCCCATAAGTAGACTAAGCCTTTCCTCGAAAAGGTTAGTAATATCTTTCCCCTTGCCTTTACGTTCGTCGAGTTCATATTTCTCGCAGCGGCCACCATAGAACAATATTTTGGTGTCACCTTCAATTTTAATGCGCTGAATCTCGCAGTTATTAGTGCAGGAGTGGCAAGTAAAACTCGAAATTGAAAAAGGTATTTCGCTGATATTAAATCCTTTGAATCTGGTTTTTTGTCCATCAGCCATCGAATTCCTGGCGAGGATTGCTGCTCCGATAGCTCCGGTAACATCAAAATGAGGTGGTATTATAATGGGTTTGCCTGTCACTTTTTCGAAAGCAGCCACTACAGCTTTGTTATTTGTTACTCCACCCTGGAAGAATATTTTATTCCCAATTGGCTTGTCGCCAACAACTTTATGAATATAGTTCTGAACGATTGAATAGGCAAGACCGCCAACGAGATCAGGTATTCCGGCACCTTTTTGCTGGTGCGAGTTCAGGTCCGATTCCATAAAAACGGTGCAACGATCGCCAAGCCGCACGGGTTTTTCAGCTTTGAAAGCCAGGTCGGCAAATTGATCAATAATGGTAATATCGAGTTTGTCGGCCTGCTCTTCGAGGAATGATCCTGTGCCGGCTGCACAAACCTTGTTCATTTCAAAATCTACAACTACGCCATTTTCAATGCTGATGTATTTCGAATCCTGGCCGCCGATTTCAAAAATGGTATCCACTGTTGGATCGTAAGCTATTGCTGCTGTTGCCTGTGCCGTAATTTCATTCTGAATGGTATCGGCTCCTATAAAATCGCCTGTAAGGTAACGTCCCGATCCGGTTGTGCCGACTGCAAGCACAGTAACATGTTCGCCGATTTCGGTAAAAATTTCCTTTAAACCGCGCTGTATTGCGTTTAATGGTTTGGAGGCGGTTGGCAGGTATCTTCGGGCAATTACATTATTTGCGCTGTCAATCAGCACGACATTAGTGCTTAATGAGCCAACGTCAACACCAAGGTAAACCTCAGTTTTGGTGCCATCGGTTGGAATTCTTTTTACTTCTTTATTGTATTCGGCTTTGGAAACTTTCAGGCTGTTCAGGCGTGCCGTATTGCTCCGGTCGCTTGCAAGGTAATTTTTAATTTCTTCTGTTCCTTTGAACGCAACAGCACTGCCATTTTGATTTTTTAATGTATGGAAAATTGCTCCCAAAGCACCCATGGATGCATGATATTCGGGTATGAGCAGTTCATCGTCATTGAGTTCAAATATTTCCCTGAAAGCGCGGACCATACCGGCATTGGCAGCAACGCCGCCCTGGAAAATAAAAGGCTTTTCAAACTTTTTGCCACGGCCCAGTGTACTTTTAAAATTCCTGGCAACAGCAAAGCATAATCCGGCAACTATATCGTGAAGCGGGGTGGCAATCTGCTGAAGGTGTATCATGTCGCTTTTTGCGAAAACGCTGCAGCGGCCTGCAATACGTGGCGGATTGACCGATTTCAGGGCTAATTGTCCAA
>CAZBZA010000367.1:0-3811 GCA_964495865.1 uncultured Lentimicrobiaceae bacterium | reverse complement strand
AGGTTCACGGTGCGGTCCTTTGAAAGGCCTTCGGTAAAAGGAATTGTAGTAAACCGCTCAGGAAGAATATCTTCTGAATCAGTAAATCCTGCTCCAACGTTAAAAAGGCGTTCGAGGTTATAGATACGCTCGCCGATTTTCAGCAAAGCGGAAATATTAAAATCCACACCTGTAATGGTTGATGTAAACCGCGACCAGAAGTCGAAACCTACTGCGTATCCGGCAAATTTACAGCAAACAAGGCTATCTTCAACAGCACTTTGATGTTGCTTCAAAACAAGCAGATCTGCTTTGCCGGCTAGTGTAAACCGTGGAATCCGTTTGGGTGCCGAAAAAACTTCCATAGCTGCCATATATCCTGTCAAGTGACAACCTCCGCGGTTAGAAGTGGCATAACCCAATGCATGCCCCATTGCTCCCCGGGGATCGTAAGCAGGCAATTCCAAACCTTTAACCTGCATCGACGACTGCGATGAACCATATTTTTCGGACAGCCGTTTTGAGCCATCTGCCAAATCATTGCCAATTCCTTCGCGATAAGCAGTTTTTATCACCAGGTCAGCTAATACATCTTCGTTGCCAAAAGCCACATCCGAATATGGAAACAATCCTTTCTCCTGCAATTCCATGGCACAGGAAATAGTTCCTCCCATCGAAATGGTATCAATTCCCAGTTTGTTGCAGTGGTAATTTGCCTGCGCGATTTTTGCCAGGTTAAATATTTCGCAGTTAGCGCCCAATGCCCAAACCGACTCATATTCAGGGCCTTTCCCTTTCATGTCGCCCGAGTGCGTCAAACGCCCGCATTTAATTGAGCAGGCATAGCATGCTTCGGTTTTATCAAGTAACTCGTGGCGAATAGCCTCTCCACCAGTTTTATTTGCATCTTTATGCTGACCAGAAGTGAAATTGCGGATAGGCAACATTCCAAGTCCATTAATTACTTCGAGTGTTCCGGCAGTCCCAAAAAGTGGCAAACCAGCGCGTGTTATAGGTAATGCCTGTTGTTTATCGATAGCTGACTGAACATATTTCATCAACAGTTCTTTGTCGTGAACTTCAGTTTTATGTTTTCCATTTTTAACAACGATAGCTTTCAGCTTTTTCGAACCCATAACAGCTCCAACGCCCCCTCGTCCGAAAGCACGTTCGGCATTATTCATGATAGACGACATATAAACCAGGTTTTCGCCTGCCGGGCCTATCATCAGGGAATGACTTTTCCCTTCAATCTCCGTTATTTTTGCATAAGTCTCTTCGCTGTTGAGCCCCCAAAGCATGCCTGCATCTTTGATCTGAATATCATTATCCCCATCAATCAATAAATAAACAGGAGTGTCGGACGCACCTTCAATGATGAGGCCATCGATACCGCAACGTTTAAAATTGAAACCAAACATTCCGCCTGTATTCGAATAAAAAATAGTTCCCGTGAGAGGCGATTTAGTAACCAATGACATACGGCCACTGGTAGAAACCGCGGTTCCTGTTAATGGCCCGATGGTAAAAACCATTGCATTTTCTGAACTCAGGGGATCAACCTGAGGACGAACACGGTCAGTAAAAAGTTTTACTCCCAGCCCTCTGCCTCCCAGATAATTAAGGTATATTTCGTCATCAGTTTCAATTATTTTATGAATCTGCTTACACAGATCAATTGAAATCACTTTGTTGAACAACCCCTTCATAATTTTTTTTCTTAACGATTAATCAGTTTCCAAAAATAGTTAATTATTGCTTTAATTGCGACGACAATATTTATTTTTCGAAAAAGAAGAAACAAGGTAGAAAAACTGCGAATCTATTAGAGTGTCTTAATTTCGGATCATTTTTTCAATAGATTTCAGCTTGTACTTCTGTCAGGCTGAGCGGAGTCGAAGCCCAACTATATCTACTTTTATTGCTCGTTTTTGGGTTAAACAAGTGCATTTCGACTCCGCTCAATGTGACAGATTACAAGTAATTTGTGTCATAATGCAGCTTCTTCAAATTTTAGACAGTTTCTATAAATACATTCATTTCTATTAATGTAAAGGTATTACTTACAAGGCATAAAAAAACCGGCGCTGGGCCGGCTTTAAAAATTCGGTACGGATAATTTTAGTGTTTGCTGAGGTATTCAGCCACGCCTTCGGAAGTAGCTTTCATTCCTTCATCGCCTTTATGCCAGTCGGCAGGGCAAACTTCGCCGTTTTCCTCAAAAAACTGAAGAGCATCAACCATACGGATTGCTTCTTCCACGCTGCGGCCTAAAGGCAGGTCGTTAACTACCTGGTGGCGCACAACGCCTTGTTTGTCGATAAGGAACAGTCCACGGTAAGCAACTGCTTCGCCATTGAATTCAACGTAATCTTCATCCTCATCATATTCCCATTCACCGGCAAGTACATCGTAATTTTCGGAAATGGTTTTTGAAAGGTCCGAAACCAGCGGAAAAGTAACTCCTTTGATTCCGCCTGCATTTTTTTCGGTATTGAGCCATGCCCAGTGCGAAAATTTACTGTCAACCGAACAGCCAACCACCTGTACATTGCGTTTTTCGAATTCAGCTATCTTTTCCTGAAATGCGATGATTTCGGTAGGACAAACGAAAGTGAAATCGAGTGGATAAAAGAAAAATACTACATGTTTTTTGCCGATATACTGTGCGAGTGAGAATTTCTCAACAAATTCGCCACCGTTTATAACTGCATCTGCCTCAAACTGAGGCGCTTTTTTTCCTACTAATACTGCCATTTATTTGTTGTTTTTTTATTGGTTTAATTTTTTTTGCAAAGATAAACAGATTTGCTTTTTATCCTTCATTTGTAAATCAGTTCATTAAAAACTACCAGATGATCAAGTTTGTTCGAACGCAAAAAGGATATTTCTGTAAAACACTTTGAGTTTACTTCATTAGTTCCGAAACGATATGTTCCTCTTTAATCCCTTCGGCCTCGGCCTTATAATTTCTTACGATACGGTGCCTTAGAATGGAAGTAGCCACAGCCTTTACATCTTCGATATCAGGAGAATATTTTCCCATAACTGCTGCATGACATTTCGCCCCGAGGATAAGGTATTGCGAAGCCCGCGGACCGGCTCCCCATGTAAGGTAGCTGTTTGCCCAGGCATGGGCCAGAGGTGTTCCCGGACGGGTAATGGATGCCAGTTTTACTGCATACTGATACACATTATCAGCAACAGGAATACGACGGATCAGATCCTGAAAATATTTAATTTCATCGGCTGTAAGGATAATATTGAGTTTATCGGTATGCATGGTAGTCGTATTCTTAACTACCTGTATTTCCTGCTCGAAAGTCGGGTATCCAAGCCAGATATTGAACATAAACCTGTCGAGTTGTGCTTCCGGCAACGGATAGGTTCCTTCCTGTTCAATAGGATTTTGAGTAGCAAGCACGAAGAAAGGCTCATCCAGCTTATGACTCACACCGGCAACTGTAACTGCTTTTTCCTGCATGGCTTCGAGCAATGCACTCTGCGTTTTCGGAGGCGTACGGTTAATTTCGTCGGCCAGAATTATATTGGCAAAAACCGGTCCGCGGATAAACCGGAACTTGCGATCCTGATCGAGGATTTCGGTACCAATAATATCGGAAGGCATCAAATCGGGTGTAAACTGAATACGGCTGTAGGTTAAACCTAACACCTGCGAAAGGGTATTAACCATAAGGGTTTTTGCCAATCCCGGAACACCAACCAACAGAGCATGACCTCTCGAAAAAATAGCGATGAGCAGGTTTTTAACAACCTCATCCTGACCGATAATTACTTTACCAATTTCTGAACGTAAGGCTGAATATTTATT
>CAZBZA010000366.1:0-3812 GCA_964495865.1 uncultured Lentimicrobiaceae bacterium | reverse complement strand
AAGTTTTCATTCAGCGCAATCCGTAATCCGGCACCAAGGCTGGGATGGAGTTTGTCCTTTTCGTACGAAAAATCAAAATATTTTTCCTGGTCAGCTTCGCTGATTTTCGATTTATCAAATTTTACCTGTTGCACAACCATTCCAAAATCGGAAAATCCATTCAGTGCAAAGTACAGGTTCTGTTTTCCCAGGCGGGTTTTCAGGAATTTCCATCTCAATTCGAGGTTTCCGTAAGCTATGCCATCGCCTACAATACGGTCGCGCATGATGCCGCGTAATGTTTTAGCTCCTCCAAGCCCATCTGTTTTAGTAATCGACGAATACGAGCTCAGCATATACGGTTGCATGAAAAATGGCGCTTCGCCACCAATAGTTCCCTGGTAACCAATACGATATACAAACGAAAGGCGATCCTCAAGGATGGTGAAATACTGCCTGTGTATTAAAACCAGTTTGGCGTATGAAAATTCAGGATTAAAAAGGAATCCCGGAGCATATGTGATAAGTGCTTCGCTCCACATCCCTTTCATAGGGTTGGCTTCGTTGTCGCGGGTATCATAAATAATACCGGCTTTCAGGAAATTGGCATTTCCACCATCCTTTTCTGCTTCACTTATTATTCCCCAACTTACATAGTTATCGAATAGCGTTGTGGTGTCGGTTAGTTTATCCTCCTCATCTTTACCTTTGTTAATTGCATCAAAATCAACACGGCCGGTCTTCATACTCATAATGCCGATGCCGCCAAGCCAGCGAAGATTATCTCCTGCCAAAGGTCCCTGAAGGTCAACCGTGAAACGAAACATCTTTCGTAAGTCGCGGTAAAAAACGCGGGTAATATAGTCACCTGATTCTTCGTCAGTAAAATCAGTGGTAAACCGGCTTTGGTACCCGTTAAACCCATAAAAATCGAGCGATTTTTCGGTGAGATAACTCAGGTCGGCAATTAAACGAAGATTATTCGGAAGTAGATTTCTGGCATCGTAAAACAATTGATTAGTCCCTGAACCTCTTGTATAGCGCGAAATTTCAATTTTCATCATTTGCTTATAGGACGGATACAATGATCCATCGCCATAATCATAAAGATTCACAAGTCCGCCGTATTGAAACCCCATATCCGCATCGAACGAAATTGTTGGCAGAGCCCCGAATGAGAAGCCGGTAGGGATTTTAGCTTCTTTTTTAGCCTTTTCTTCCTGGGCTGATGCCGAAAAATGCAGAAGCATGATTCCCGAAAGAGTAAAAAGTAAGAGTAAGGATTTTCGCATAGGTTAACTGTTTATTACGTTCTTTATCAGATCAATAAAATGTGTTCTTTCATTATAAATTGCTTTGTACTCCTTGATATTTGTTAGCCGGAGGGCGTACAGCCTCAACTTACCGGCCAACAGGAGCATGTTTTTGTAATTATAAAATGCTAGTAAGCCGGTAACCGGCAGACTTATCCCGAATATGAATACAAACAGAGATCCTTTGGTGAGCAGACTAAAAGCTATAATAATAATAAGGTAATACACCGGAAACAGAAGCAAGCTGATGCCAAATTGTACCGAGCTTTTAAAATGTCTGTCCTGGATTTTCGCCGCTAACCAAACCGGTATTTTATAAGGAAGGTAATTCAGTATCATTCCATACAAATGTAACGGCAGCAACAAAAAAGTGAAGGCGATTTCAAGGAGAACCGGCAAGCCAAGAGGTGCTTTTTGCTGAAGATCGCAGTCTTTTAATCCTTTCTGACTTAGTTTTTTAGTGTAAACACTTAGTTCATGCTGAAGCTCCACCGCTTTTTCGGGTGAACGCGAAAAGGCTTCAGTTGCTTTTTGAACTATATATTGCCGTATAGTGAGTTTGTTGAAAGGATGCCTTTTTACATTGCAGGTGTTCCATACATTGGGTTCATAAATCTCACTTATAGTGTAGATAAGCTCATAATTTTCTTCCGGAATATGGATCATAACACTTCGCATGCTTTCAGCAAGCAAACTCATGAGGTTATGAACTGTTTTTTGCTCATTTTCAAGATACTGCGTGGCATAATCGGCAACTTTTATTGGTTTCCCGAATACAACAACCAGGTCCGAACCAGGATTAAAATAATCGGAATAGTCGAGCCCGACCGGAATAATATGCAAATTCAATGTAAAATCAGTGCTGGCTTCAGCCTGAAAAGCGATACGGAAAATTCCTTTTTTGAGTGATCTTAGCTGCTTTTTCCCTTCATGATTTCCTTCGGGCAATATACAAATAGGAGTGTTTGAATTTAAAACATCGATGGTATTTTCGAAAACTTCCTGGTTGCGCCCTAACTGCTCCACTCCGTCGCGAATTCTGTATATAGGAAGAATTTTAAGCAGGTTAAGCGTTTTTGCAATAGCGGGTTTTTTAAAAATATCAGCGCGGGCCAGGAATCCAACCGGTTTTCGTGCAGCAAACAACACTGCCAGGGCATCCATTAATGCATTCTGGTGGTTAGGTGCAAAAAGTACGGGCGTGTCTGCAGGAATTTTTTCAAGTCCCACAACCGTAATCTTCCGGTAATAAAGTCGGTGAATTACACTTGAGTACGAGTATATTATTCTGTAAAGCCAGTGACCCCAGAATTGTGATTTTTTCTTCATTTCGTTGTTTTGGTGGTAGTTACCAGGGATACCATACGGTTAATTCGTCGAAAACATGCAAATGGAAATGATTTTACGGATTTTCCGTGCGATTATGGAAACCGGTATCTCGCCGATTATCAAAAGGAATAAGAGTAAGGTAACCCTCATTCCTTCCAGACTGACTTTTCCTGATTGACAGCGTAAATCTATGAAAAAAAATAATTAACAAAAATAAGAATGTATATATTTCTGACCGACAGGGGAGAAGTTGAGATTTTAGAGTCTTAATTTATGCTGATTTTTGGCTGTTGCGAATGTTTTTATACTTTTGACGAAAATGATTCTTTTGAAAAATTTCGACAACGGAAATAGTATAAAATTGCAAGTAATGATAGCTTTGATAGCTTCGTTGCTTTTTATTCCCTTTGCCGGCGGTGTTCATCTTTTCGATTGGGACGAAATAAACTTTGCCGAGTGTGCCCGCGAAATGATCGTGAGTAATGATTACCTGAATGTTCAGATCAATTTCAAGCCTTTTTGGGAGAAACCTCCGCTTTTTATCTGGTTGCAGGTTTTAAGTATGAAAGCGTTTGGCATCAATGAGTTCGCGGCCCGTTTCCCGAATGCAATATGCGGAATAGTTTCGCTGCTTGTAATTTTTAATATTGGCAAAAAGCTTTTTGATGTGCGTTTCGGACTCATTTGGGTTTTGGTGTATGCCGGTAGCATTCTACCACATTTTTATTTTCGTTCAGGAATAATTGATCCGTGGTTCAACTTGTTGATATTTCTTTCGATATGGTTCTTTGTAAGGCTCAATGCGGCTGAAGCACAATTATCCGGAAGATCAAAATTTATAAACGCAGCTTTGTGGGGTGTTTTTACCGGGCTGGCAATTCTTACCAAAGGGCCAACAGCATTGCTTATTGTTGGCCTGGTTGCTGGTATCGCTTACCTCAATGACCTGCTGCGCTTAGCAGGAATAAGCCCGCGCCTGCTTAAATTCCTGCCTGAATTTAAACTGAGAATCAGCGATATTGCTGTTTTTCTTTTATTTACGATACTTGTAGGCGGATCGTGGTTCCTTGCGCAGATACTGACCGGCAATGCTGATATGGTAATGAAGTTTATTCTTTACCAGGTGCGGCTTTTTACAATCCCTGATGCAGGGCACGGCGGCCATTGGAGCTATCATTTTATTGTTTTGCT
>CAZBZA010000365.1:0-3823 GCA_964495865.1 uncultured Lentimicrobiaceae bacterium | reverse complement strand
CTTGTGCAGAAGGGCTGCGCCTCTTTGGTTTAGAGTTAAAATTTTACCATCGGAACCAATGGTAAAATATCCGACCGGAGAAAATTCGTAGATTTCGTTAAAAAGGTCGCTGTACTTTCGGGCTTCTGACTCAGCTTTAAGATATGCTTTCTGAAGCGCTTCAATTTGTAGTTCAAGTTCCAGTTTGCTGATTTCGAACCCATGAATGAACTCTAAGGCATCAGCCTCACTTAGCGGCCCATCCGGCAATTGCTTTTCTTCTGCTAATCTGCCTGGTTCGGGAAGGGATACTACTTTTGCAAGCGGTTTCTTTTTGCCTTGGTCCATAACTAGTTTAAATTACGTGTTTATGACAGTAATGATGAGTATGTGAATGATTTTCGGCCAGAAAGATAAGTACCAGCGAACCTGCAAATCATAAGAAGTTATTTTATCGGTATGCCGGAAGTGTAAAATGAATTTCGAAGCCTTTTCCAAATTCACTTTTGGCCCATATTTTACCGGCTTGTTTTTCGACAAACTCTTTGCAAAGGACTAAGCCCAGGCCAGAGCCTTTTTCGTTGGCCGTTCCGCGCAGCATTAATTTCTGATCGACTTTGAACAATTTTTCCAGATCGGTGCCGCTAATACCTGTTCCATTATCAGCAACAACTATAAGTACTTCATTTTCATGTTGCTGCGCAGTAACATTGATTTTTCCGTCAACAAAAGTAAACTTAATTGCATTACCTATCAGGTTTCGCATAATGGTGCGCAGCATGTAATTATCCGCTTTTACCACGCTTCCGCTTTGAACTGAAAAACTGATTTGTATCTTTTTAGCATCGGCAGCCGGTTTCATCAAAGCTATTGTTTCGCTCACTATACTTGCTACATCAATGCATTCCGATGAAACACCGAGAATACCTGTTTGCGCTTCGGCCCATTGCAGCAGGTTATCGAGCAGGCGTATAGAATTGGACGAGCTTTCTTGAATCTGAATAATAAAATCTTTAATTTCACTTTTACCAAGTCCGCTGTATTCGCGCAGCAAAAACTGTGAAACACCATTAATTGCATTAAAAGGACTTTTAAGGTCGTGGGCAATAATAGTGAAAAATTTATCCTTCGTAGCGTTAATTTCGCGCAATCGCATTTCGCTTTCCCTCAACTCATGTTCAGCTATTTTGCGGGCTGTGATATCAGTGGCTGAAACCAGGCAACTTATTCCCGCATAAGGTATTATGCCTTCGAGATAGAAATAAGCGGAAGGATTAATATCTGTTTTAACCTGAACTTCGCAACCTTGTTTATACCCGGTTTCGAACATCTGTTGCAAAAAGAGATTGAACTCAGAAAGCGATTGCTGTGTTAAAAAAAACCTAAAATTGCTTTTTATTAAAGCGGATCTGTCCTTCCCAAGCATTTTAGCACCATTTAGGTTTAACTCCTCAATAGTGCCATCGTTGCTTAATGAAAAATATCCTGCAGGCGAAAAATCGTAAATAGCCTCGTACAGATTGGAGTACATGGAAGCAGCTTTTTCGGCCCTGTCGCGGGCTACACGCATTTCATCATTCTGCATTCGAAGCTCAAGCTGATGTACTTCGAGTTCGTAAAGAAGTTTTAATGTATCAACTTCGTTTAATGTGTTTTTTCCTGATTGATACTTTAACTTCAGTTGTTCCTCCGCTTTTTGCCTGAGTGAAGTATGATGTGGCATTTTTTCATTGTTTTCCATAACGTCATCTCTTTACATTCACATAATAGTGCATTCACCTAAAATCGTTATTCATTTGTAACAAACCGATTACAGTCCTTTGTTAACGGACCTTACCGGCAGTGAGAAATAAAAGGTTGCTCCTTCGTTCACTTTTCCTTCGGCCCATACGCGGCCGTTATGGCGCAGTACTATCCTGTTTACTATAGCTAGTCCTACTCCGGTTCCTTCATAGTCCTTAGTTGAAGGAAGACGTTTAAACACACCAAATAACTTGTCAGAATGTGCCATATCAAAACCGACACCGTTATCGCGAACAAAATATATGGTTTCCGACGGTTCTTCCTTCACGCCTATTTCGATGACAGGATTGGGTTTACGTGAAGAAAATTTTACAGCATTATTGATTAAATTAAGCCAAACCTGCCTGATCATTTCATAATCACCTGTTGCATCAGGCAAGGAATGCAAGTCAAACTCAATCCTAACGCTATCTGCTGCAGGCACCATCTCGTGCCAGGCCGAAATAGCCATTTCATTCATATCTAATTTCTGCGGAACAACTTCCTTTTGTCCAATGCCCGAAAACGATAGGAGATCGTCGATGAGGCGTCCCATTTTATTCGCATTGTCAATTATCAAACGCAGCATTCTATTGCCTTCGGCATTGATTGAAGCAGAATGGTCTTCAAGCAGAATACTGGCATACCCGTTTAAAGCCCTGAGCGGAGTCCTCAAATCGTGAGATGCGGAATAGCTGAAGCCTTCGAGGTTTTTATTGGCTGCCTGGAGCTGACTGGTGCGCTCAATTACCCGTAATTCAAGATCCTCATTCAGTTTTTTAATATTTTCCTCATACTCTTTTCGATCCGAAATATCGCTGATACTGGAGAGCAAGCACTCCTGGTCATCTAATACTATTTTTTCAGTGGAAAACAGCCCGGTTATAATCTGTCCCGATTTAGCGCGGAACCTGTATTCTTTGCCATACAATTTACCCTGTAACGACAATTTACTTAATGCCTCTTCCCTGTCGGCCTCATTTACCCATATCAGCAGTTCGAGAGTTGTTTTACCTTTTATTTCATCAGCCTTATAACCTGTAATCTTCATAAATCCTTCGTTAACTTCAATTATTCTTCCATCCGAAATCCTTGTAATAAGAATGGCATAAGGGGAAGAATGAAATGCTATGGAAAATTTTTCTTCCTGAAATGCGATATCCATCAGCAAACGCTTATTGAACATTAAAACAAGAAAATAAGTTAAAAGGATAAAGAGTACCTGGTAGGAAATCATGACCAAACTTTCGAAAGCACCTGATTCAAGATAATCGACGGTTTTATCGTGCGTGGATAAAAACGAAAATACCCTCACAATATTTACCAAACTATACAAAATAAAAACAATCCCCACTCCAAGCGTTACATTCAACATCCGCCTGTTTACTTTATAAAGCAATACCCAGGCACACTGTGCAAAGAATATTAAACCTATTGCAGAAATATTCAGATTTCGTATTTCCAGGTTTGGTTGTATGTAAGTAAACCATAGGTGAATACTCAGAAAAACCAGCACCAGAAGATAATTATAAAACTGTTTATATTTGATATTTAAAAAACGGATAAAACCCATTAATCCGAGAAACATACCAGTTACCACCAATAAATTAGCTACAATAATGGATAAAAAATCGGGGATTTGTCCGCGAAGGACAATGAGTATAAGCGCAACTGACTGAAAACTGAAATCAATAACAAAGTAAATAGTTCCATTGAGCCGTTTACGGGTTTGAAGCCATAACAGGATAATTACCAGCGCACTAAAAAAGTCGGTAATGATGTAACTGAAAATGATTGTTCGCATGTCGAGAAAATCCATAGAGCAGAGTTCAAGGGTTCGAGGGTTCAAGGTTCAATTGCCTGCGGCGTTCAAGGTTCGAGGTTCAAGAGTTCAAGGTTCAATGCTTCGCGTTCAAAGGTTCAAGGTTCAATGGTTCGCGTTCATGAGTTCAAGGTTCAATGCTTCGCGTTCAAAGGTTCAAGGGTTCAATGCTTTGCGTTCAAAGATTCAAGAGTTCAAGGTTCAATGTTAAAGGGGCAATGTTCAATTGTTCAAGTGCTT
>CAZBZA010000364.1:0-3830 GCA_964495865.1 uncultured Lentimicrobiaceae bacterium | reverse complement strand
GGGTATTCGTGTTCGTTGAAACATTTGAAATCTTTACATACATTTACCGAAAAATTGTGACAGGTGGCGCAGATTTCAAAATGCGGAGCAATTTTATTCCGCACTTGTTTTTGGCTCAGCTGCGTGAGATGCGGGCTTTCGTGGTCAATGAAAAAAATGTAATTTATTGATATAAGTATTCAATCAGAAACTTGCGCAACATACAAATCCTCATCAACAGTAAACTATTGACTGCCAATACAAAGCACATATTACTCAACCTAACAAATAGCTTAACATGAAGAAACTATCATTAATTTTTATCGTCCTTTTTACAACATCATTTTTCACGGGTAAGGCTCAAAACAATGCGAGTAAAGCTGTTACTAAATTTATTGAGCTTCAAAACAATGGCGAAACTGATTTGAACCCTGCCGGCACAGTCCAGCCTCCCAAGGTAATAAATAAGAAAAACAAAAGTGTCCATCCCCTACCCGACAGCCCCGCTGCATCGCATGAAATGTTGAATTCACCGCGTGGCTCTGGCAGCTATTTCAATATGGATTGTGAAACGGAGTGGCGCTACGCTACCCTGGGAAAATACATAGGTGAAAAGAAAATGCATACGCTTGATATTGATAATGACGGGATAACCGAAATTGTTGCAGGAACTGCTTACTATTGGTACATAATGAAATACGATGCAGTAAAGGATACGGTGGATTTTTTGTGGATCAGCAATATAGCGGAAGAGCTCCAGGGTTTGAATTATATCGGGGTATTTGATATAAACAATGATAATATAAGTGAAATATTCGTAGGGCATAACAATGGTAAAATTGAGCTTTTTGATGGCCTTACAAGGACACTAACAATGGAGTTGCCCAAAATAAACGGACTTCAATCCATCCTGGATATTGAATATGCTGATGCGGATAACGATGGAGTGAAAGAGTTGGTTATAGTCGATTTCTTCAACACTTATATTATTAGTACCGAAGGATATACAGTCGAACAGATTCTCCCTTTTACAGATTATGATCTTGAAATTGGCAATGTGGATGCCGATCCTTTTCTTGAAATTGTTGGCAGCCACGGGAAAGTTCTGCAACTTAACGGAACAACCTTGGTTGAAGAATGGACCTATAGCACTGTAAATTACAGTTCCGAATACCTGGTTCACCTTTCGGATATAGATAATGATGGGATGCAGGAAATTTTACGTAGCAGGGATGCTGATCTTGAAATATATGATGCCGATACAAAATCGTTGAAACACAAGATAAACGAAGCCAGTAAAATCATGCAGTTTATAATGAAAGATATTGATAACGATGGCACTGAAGAGATCGTAAATGGGATGTATAATGATGGATTGAAGTGTTATAATGCCTCGACGTATCAACTTTTATGGTCAATGCAAAATTATAATGCCGGGGTTGATGCCATAAATATTTACGATGTTGAAGGGGATGGCGCACTGGATGTAATATGGACCTCGGGCTCAGGGACCAGCAACAATTATTATCATGAGTTTTTTATTGCTGATATGGCATCGCAGGAACTGAAATGCAGAAGTTTGCCTGTAAGCCAGAATTTCGACAGAATTGCTTCAGGCGACATTGATAATGACGGAACCACTGAAATAATTGTGTATGAAGGCAATCTTATGATTTTTGATGGAATAACCCATGAACTGGAAACTTTCCTGAGTGCAAATTATTTATATTCCCTGGGAGTATATGCACATGGGTTCGAAATTAATGATATTGATAATGATGGATTGATGGAAATTGTTTTTTTCGGAAGTTATGTGGATATGGGTATATGGTATATGAATGGAGAAACTTTAACTATTGAAAAATCTCATATGTTTACAAATTCAGGTATTGACTATTTTACGTACATTGATATTGATGATGTTGACAATGACGGCGTTAAAGATATAATTGGAACCAATCGGTATAAATATCATATTATCAATTCCGACAATTTTGAAATTAAATTTTCCTCTGATTTTGTTTTTCAGAACACCGAAACACCTGTGAGGTCAGGCAATATTGATAACGACAGTCAATCAGAAATTATTACCAGCCAGGGGAAACTTAAAATTTTTGACAGCCAGACACATGTAAAGCAGGAGATTGACTGGGAGGTGTTTACTGTGTGTGATTTATACGATATGAATGCGGATGGCCGCAAAGATATTGTTGCCGGTACATACGACGGAAATGTTTACATTATTGACGGTGAATCTTTACTTAAAATATCTGTTATAAAACTTTCGGCTGGGCGCATAACGGCAATTAATGTAAGCGATCTGAACGGTGATTTAAAACCTGAGATTATTGCAGCTGCTTACGGAACCGTATTCATTTATTCAGATTCTACGTATCCGGTGTATGTAAAGAAATTAGATCCATCTGGTACTAATATCGGGGGTTTGGTTATTCATGATGTTAACAACGACAGCCAATATGATATTATCTATGGCGGACGCCACCAGATTGAACAACTTACCGGTAACTGTTACCAGTGCATGTGGCTTGATGCTGATAAAACCATCGTGGAGGCTTCGTGCAGTATTTCGGATGGGTCAGTATCAATAACACCAAAAGGAGGCAAAGCGCCCTATTCCTATTCCTGGAATAACGGTTCAACGGCCAACCCGCTCACAAATCTTTCGCCAGGTACCTATATTGTTACCATAACTGATAACAATGGTTGTGTGCTTATAGATACTTCAATTGTACAAAAGGCTATTCTTTCGGCAAACTACTCAACCGTCAACGAATCCTGCGTTCCTGGCGGAGATGGTTCAGCATCAGTAAGTATAACCGAAGGAACTTTGCCTATAACATATTTGTGGAATACAGGATCCAACGCTGCCAGTATCAGCAATTTGCAGAAAGGTACATATTCCGTTACTGTATATGATTCGAAGAACTGTGTACTTAACAAAACACTGCTTATACAGAAAGATACCTTGATATTGCAGGTGACAAAAAACGATATATCATGCTTTGGATACAACAATGGCTCTGTTGTTATTAACCCGGCAACAGGCAGTCCTCCTTATAGTTATAACTGGAGCAGCGGACAGAATTCAGCGCAGATATATAATCTCGGAGCTGGAGTTTATGCCTTCGATGTAATGGATAGCAAGGGATGCTTCGCTCATGATTCCAGAATTATTGCCGAACCTGAATTGCTTACAGCATCAACACAATCATCACCCGATACCACTACCAACCAGTTTGGTGATGGCACAGCAACAGTAATTGTTGCAGGCGGCACACCACCTTATACATACAAATGGAACGACCCTTTTGTACAAACCACAGCAACGGCGTATAACCTTTTTAATGGTAAATATGTCGTTATTATTCGCGACTCCCGGTTCTGCCTGCTAACGGATACAATAACTGTAGCCGAAACAAATTCAGTTTTCGAAATTTACCAACCAGGTAAATTAAGGGTTTATCCAAATCCTGCAAAAGGTATATTTTATCTTGATGCTGAACTTGATCAAATGCAGGATTTGCAGGTTGATGTGTACGACATGTCGGGACGAAATGTATTTTCAGCTTTCAGTAAGGATATCACTCATGCATTGTTACCCGTTGATCTGTCAGCATTTGCCCCGGGAATTTACAGCATTATAATAAAAACAAATACCGGGTTGGTGTTTCGCAAAGTCCAGCTGGTTAAATGATAGAGGTTGCAATACTCGTTGATAAATAACTAATTATGAAAAAGCCATGATTAGATTAAATCACCGACCTCTTCCTGCTGCAGACAGGGAAGATGATATTGTGATCAATCTGGCGAACCTTTAGCTCACGAATACC
>CAZBZA010000363.1:1733-3843 GCA_964495865.1 uncultured Lentimicrobiaceae bacterium | reverse complement strand
GTACTTTAGCGCTCAAATTCAGTTTTCAGATGACCAATTCTGATTTCCAAGGTTCGGCATTAACTTCAGCTTTAACACAATCCGTAAGTGTTTCGTGGCAATCGCCGAGCAATATTGCGCTGGTGAAATACTGGGGCAAAAAGGGCCGGCAACTACCCGTGAACCCTTCGTTGAGCTTGACTTTGTCAAAAGCCTTTACCGAAACAAAACTGACGGCTTTCCCCCGTGAAACCGAAGGAACTGTTTTACTCGATTTCTGGTTCGAAGGCAGGCAGGACAATGCTTTCGGACAGCGGATGGGTAATTTCTTGCAGTCGGTAACGGATATTTTCCCCTGGCTCGCACAGGTAAACCTGAAACTCGAAACCCACAATACGTTTCCTCACTCGGCTGGTATTGCTTCATCAGCATCAGCTTTCAGTGCCCTTGCATTATGTTTGTGTTCGCTGGAGGCTGAATTGTGCGGCATACTTCTCGAAGAGAGTGAGTTCAGGTTCAAGGCTTCCTATGTGGCCCGCCTGGGTTCAGGAAGTGCTTGCCGATCGTTGTTTCCCGGTTTTACGGTTTGGGGTTTAACAAAATCACTCCCTGGATCTTCCGATTTACTGGCAGTGCCTGTAACTGAAGTGCATCCCGTTTTTAAAACCTTGCGCGACACTATCATACTGGTTAACCGAAAGGAGAAACCTGTTTCTAGTACCGAAGGCCACAACCGCATGGTCGGGCACCCTTTTGCCGAGGCCCGCATTAAACAAGCCGGAAAAAATACAAGCGATCTGCTCGAAGCAATTAAAACCGGAAATAAACAAAACTTTATCCGGATTGTTGAAAACGAAGCTTTTACTTTACATGCCCTCATGATGACTTCCGATTCGGCTTTTATGCTGATGTTGCCGGAAACGGTTCGGATTATCAGCCGGATTCAGGAGTTGCGTAAGGAAAAAGGACTCGATATTTGCTTTACCCTTGATGCTGGCCCCAATATACATTTACTTTATTTTGAGGATCAATTCGAACAAGTGAACAAATTAATTGTTGAAGATTTATTAAAAAATAATGAACAAAATATGCGTATTGATGATTTATATGGTAACGGACCTGTGAAGACAGTTTGATACCTTGTCAAATATAACGCAGCAGGTTTTTGAAAAAATAATATAATGACTGGTAAAACGGATATTTTTTACGGCAAAGTTTTGTTATTCGGCGAGTATAGCATCCTTTTCAACTCTAAAGGGCTAACTATCCCTTATACACATTTCACCGGGCAGTTGAGCTATATAAACGACGATAAGTACACTGACTACGAATTTGCAGTTCAATCGAACAAGCAACTGAAGGATTTTCTCGATTATATGCTGGTACTCGAAGCTAAAGGTGAAATGCCTTGCAGCATCAATTTTAAAAGCCTGTCGTCTGACATTGAAAAAGGCTTGTATTTTGAGTCGAACATTCCCCAGGGATACGGAATTGGCAGTTCAGGTGCTTTAGTTGCGGCTATTTACGATAGGTATTGCACCAATAAAATTATTGCTGACGAATCCATCTCAGGAAAGGATATCAGCAGGCTCAGGGCTATCTTCTCGAAACTGGAATCATTGTTTCACGGCCAAAGCAGTGGTATTGATCCGTTAAACTGTTACCTGCAGCACCCTTTGCTGATTCATTCGCGCGAGGATATTGCTATTACAGGCATCCCGCGCAGCAAGTTCGAAAACGAAGGGGTTATTTTCCTCGTCGATACCGGCAAAATCGGGAAAACCGGTCCGCTGGTAAACCATTTTCTTGAGCAGATGCGTTTTAAGGACTACGAAAATATTTTTAAAACCGACTACATCCCCTGGGTAAATCAATGCATTTCGGATATTCTGAGCGGAAATATGCGATCCTTCTTTGAGTCGCTTATCAAAGTCTCAACCTTTCAGTTAAAGCATTTTACCAATATGATCCCCGAAAATTTTATGTCCGTATGGAAATGGGGTTTAGATTCGGGAAAATTCCAGCTTAAACTCTGTGGCTCCGGTGGCGGAGGTTTCCTGTTAGGATTTACAACCGATTACCAGGCTTCGAAAAAGTATTTCTCTGACCTGCACTACGATCTGATTCCGGT
>CAZBZA010000363.1:0-1633 GCA_964495865.1 uncultured Lentimicrobiaceae bacterium | reverse complement strand
TGTATGATAAATACCAGAGCTTGCAGTCCTATATCTTCACCTCCTTTTCTTCCGGATAGTATTCATCAGCCTTTTAAAATATTGCTCAAAGCCCTCACCCGCATTCATCGGGTATATTTCTAACGCTGATGCAAAGCCTTCCATCATAGCAGTATATCTTTTAAAAGTATCTTGCAGCAGTTTTTCATCTCCGGTTTCCCAGTAATTCCCTTCGTCCTTCATTGTAAAATCCTGAAAATATTTCCTTTCAAGATATTTAAACAGGTGAATGATAAGTTTATGAATTTCGACACCAGCATATTGGGTTTTTGTCGAAATCATATATAAATAAGGCTCCTCTTCTTTGTTTTCGCCTTTACCAAAATACTTCAGATGCGACGGGCTGCTCATTTTCCCGTTCGAAAGAAAGCATATCCAAACCGGTTCGCATTGAGGTGGAGCAAAGTAAATGCCATAAATTTCCTGGTTGTAATGCTCATTCCCAACACTGTGAGCCGGAAATTCAGTTTCAAAAACACTGTATTTCCATTTATAGAGTTCAGCAATATCCTTCACTTCTTCTATCAATGCTGATAATGAAGCGGCCGGATCAAAAGCACCTGAATAATGGATGGAGAGGCCCATAATAGTTATTTATCGGAATTCTGTTTGCTCTTTTCTTTATGCGATTGTCTTAGATGAGATGAGAAATATCAACAAGCTTATTCATCCCTCTCAGTCATTTCTCACCTCCCTTTCAAGTATTAGTACTTCTGTTCCATTATCGTCGGGTTGAAATATGCCCTCATAATATGGATTTGCAGGCAGGTAATTTACCTTTTTTACAAATGGATAATAAAAATTTTCGTAACCGCCTTCGTAACCACTTACAACCACCGGCATATCTTCAGGATATTGTTGGAGTATTTTTATCAGTTCGGCAATTGTAAACTTGTATATTTTATTATCACTCATTGATTTAAATTTTAAAAGTTTGCAGAATAACATTCCACGCCAATCCATGTGTAAATTCAAAACTTTGAATTAATCCCTGCTTAATCAAATCATTCACGATATCTAATTTTTCATCTTCTTCAGGATTTTCATCTTTTTTGAAATTGCTGAATGTAGTTTACTGCATCTTCAAGCTTTTTTAAGGATTTATTGTAATTGCAGAATCGTTGTTCCCAGCGGATATTTTTATTTTTCATTTAATTTATTTTAGAGATTTTTCAATTCTGCTTAAATAAAAGTACGCATTTCCAAACCTCTTAATACAATCATAATTATTCAATTACAAATATATCCAATAAGCCTTTACCTCCGGCATACAATTTAGGTTGATTACAAGTTCCGAAACAATGAATTCAAAATACCCTAAAATTATGTCATCGAAAACCCGAATTCAATTTATACGATAATCAGAGGTTCAGTGAGGGTTTCACACAGTGTGAGCCCCTCACTGTTTTATGTTAATTGCTCCCATCAATCCCGAAATCATTACATTTGTTTTCGAATCCCTCTACATTAATTACAGTATGCATAGCTCCTTCTCCCTTTCAGGCCATATCGTTGATGTCGTTTCCGGTACTATATTCCCCGGAACCATAAAAATTTTAAACGGCAAAGTAGCTTCAGTAACTCCCTGCGATGT
>CAZBZA010000362.1:0-3846 GCA_964495865.1 uncultured Lentimicrobiaceae bacterium | reverse complement strand
CGGGGTTTCATAAACAGCGGGCTGGAAACAAGCAATGACACCAATGCTGATACAACAGCAAGAATAATAAGATGCCATTTCCACTTAACAACGATTCGCAGCAGGTTGGTATTGTTAAAAAAGTTATCCATCAGGGTATGGTGATTTGTATGTTTTATAATGATTTTGCGTTTAAAGGGTAACATAATCTTCCTGGGTGGTGGAGGGCTTATTATTCAGCTGTATGTTTGCTTGAGTTTTTGTAAAAACTCAGGACTTCGCTCTACAACAAAAATCAAAAGCATTCCTGCCAGCAGAGTGCCAATTACAGAAAGTATGACTATAATCCAAATGATCGGATACGCTTTCTTTTCAGATTTATATGCATTTTCAACAATGAACTTTTGAGGAATATCCTGGTAAGCATCTATTTTAGCTTCATCATACCTGGCTTTAATATAGCTCAGCTGTTTCTTTTCATGCTCAAGCGCATCGCGTATTGAAACATAAGGACCGCCATAGGTTGCAAGTGTTTCAAGTTTCTGTTCGAGAGCATTGATACCACGGGTATTTCCTTTGGCTATTTCCATAGCCAGCTGCTGATTCATCATCTCAGCCTGCGATTCATAATCGTGGACACCCAATTTCCTGAGCTGGGTCAACGAATCTTCCATTTGTTTTACATGCTGCTGCATCGAAAGGTATTCAGCTTCCACGATACGAAAACCCTGTATAGCCCTTTCTTTTTGCATGTCATTTTTCACCGAATCGAGCAATGCGGCTATTTCGTTTGCAATATCGGCAGCCATCTGTGGGTCTTTATCCAAAACGGATATTTTAACCGCCATGTATTCAGTACGCTTATAGGAAACCTGCGAATCGAAACGATTGTAGAGTCTTGTTTGCTCATATTTCGATCCTGGCTTAATACCATAATGAGCACCTAGTTTAAACTTACTGATAACTTTATCCCTGATCCTGTTCGAACCAAGTATCTGCAGCATTTGTTCTGTCTGCTGATCTTCACCAAATTCAAGTATATCCTGTTTCGCAATTGCATTTTCGTTAAGTAACGATTTTGAAATTGAATTGCTTGATGTAGGATACATCACTACCGTTGACTTGTATAGCGGCGTGATAAAGAGTGATGAGGAAAATACTGCCGACAGCACTGCCGCGGCAACGCCAAGGATAATCAGCGTTTTACGCCATTTGTAAAGAAAAAATGCAACCTTAAATGAATCAGTATAACTGTTCGTGGAGTTATTCAACATAAGATAATCCTCCGGATTTTGACTTGCAAAGGTATAGAAATATAGATAAAAAGCAAGCTGTACAATAAGTTACTTCTTTTTAATCGACCGAACTGTTTCGCTAACCCTGTTAAAAATGAACTGATAACATAAGCCGGCAGCTATTCGTTTCGGAGCAACCGGAGGAATCCGCCAATGCTCAACAATTTGAGGGCAAATGCCCATAATACTGAAGCTGAGCCGGCAAGCACCAGAGCAATGCGCCAATCCATTCCGATGTATGTAGAAACCATATTTAAAACAATTACTCCCAAGGCAAATAACACTAATGTGATAATATATTTCCAGTTAATATCAAACCTGAATATCCTTTGCGCGATTGCAATCTGAATAATGGCAGTAACAAACTGGGTTGCCAGACTTGCATATGCCGAACCTACAGCAAGAAACTGTGGAATCAGTATGTAATTTAAACCAATATTCAACACCATGCCCGTTAAAGCCATGATATTGAGTGCTTTTAAACTTCCGTTCGAAGTGAGAAGCGTGCCAAATATATACGTAGCCGAAATTGGGATAAATCCGATTATCAGAAAAACAAACACCTGCTGGGCTTCCTGTATCTGACCGATGTATAGTAACTCCATGATCTGCTTGCTAAAAAACGAAGAGCCGGTTGCAATGATCATGGAAATTGTAAAAATTATTGTGAACGAAAGTTTCACCATTCCCTCCACAGGCTTTTTTTCTTTTAATAACCTTGCAAAAATGGGTATAAGCAAAACTGCGAAGAGGTAGGCGATCATATTTACAGCATCGAGTAAACGATATGCCTTGGCATAAATATCAACCTGGGTAGTACCTACTCCTTTGGGCAGCATACGCTCAAGCATAACCGAATCGATACGGTTATAAAACGACATCAGTAAAACTAACAAGGCAAACGGAAAGCTCTGTTTGATAATCATCAGGAAAAAAGAAGTATTCCAATGCAGTCTTTTAAATTCAGCTTTCTTAATTACAATAAGTAAAGCAATAAAAGCAGTAACAAGGTAAGCAAGTGTTTGTGCATACACGAACCAAATAATCCTGAATGGCTCAGTTATAAAATTCCCCCAAAGCAGTATGCTGCAAAAAAGAATCATTAACAGCCTGTCGAGAACAGAAATTGCACTGTCGATCCTGAATAAAAGCAAACCTGAAATGTTGGAACGCAGATACAGAATAAATGAAACCAAAAACTGGTTGAATCCTAAAAAAGCAAGAAAATACATATGCCGAGGATCGTAACCTATTATTGTTGCAACAATAAAAATTACCACAAAATAAACAGCCGCCAGCAGAAACCGAAGCAGAGTTATTCCCGAAAAGTGCTTGTTTAACAGTTGATTGTTCTGGGCTATGTTTTTATTATTGAAACTGGTGATACCAAAATCGAGAAGAATATTGAAAAGAAAGGTAAAATTGAGAACTGTAAAATAAAAACCATACTCGCCCGGATCAACCATATTCTGAACGGTACGGTCGATGCCAAAAATCCAGAATGGCTTCACCAGTAAATTCAGAAAGAGCAGAAAGCCAAGATTGGTAATAAATTTACGTTTCATACTTAAAGGCTGAGCTTCAGGCGATAGGCTTGAAAAAGAAATTCTGTGTCCGATGTTTATCGCGGTCAAATATAACCAAATTACCCTTTTGGAGAACAAAAGTCTGGTACCCGATTTCATCCATTAACTGCAAACATTTGGTTCTGTTATGATTTTCCCATAACTCGGCATAAACAACTGGTTTATATTTGGTAATCAATTCTCTGGCACCTTCTAAAACATTATACTCATAATTTTCAACATCAATTTTAATTCCGCTGAGCGGTTTAGCCAATACCTGCAATTCGGCAAGATTATCAAGTTTATGAATTGCCACAACATATTTTAATCCATGATCGCCTTCGGAGCCTTCCACATCTTTAATGTGGCTCAGACCGTGAAATTTTACGTGATTATGCTCAGGCAGAATAATTTCGGCAGTCCCATTGTAATTGCCAAGAGCGAAATCGAAAATTTTAACATTAGTAAGTTTAAAAAAACGGATCAGTCGGCGGAGAGTAATTAAATTTTCAGGAACCGGTTCGAATGAAAAAATTTCGGAACCGGGAAGTTTACGTGCCAGGTGCACCGACATAGCGCCGATATTGGCTCCGATATCCAAAACTGTTGAATTATCGGGCAACAGACCAACAAAGTAAAGGAAATCGCCTTCTTTACGATCACGTTTCAGCGTTGCAACAATATAAAGCGAAAATATAAAGAGATAATTTTTAAATCCAAGAATCTTCTGTAGTACAAATTTTACCAGTGTTTTCATTCACAAACTCTATTTGCGTCAAAAGTACGACTATTTAAATTATGACAATAAAGTTGAATCACCTTGAGTGCAAAAATCAAAAAAAAGAAGCCCGTAAATTCCCTGAGAGTTACAATTAATTTCATAGGTTTGCGTAATTACACAAAGTTGCTAAGCCACATTTAAAATTAACCGATTGAAGATAGCTGTAAATACACGATTACTTATTCCCGGGAAGCTCGATGGCATCGGCCGTTTCGCTGATGAAACC
>CAZBZA010000361.1:0-3849 GCA_964495865.1 uncultured Lentimicrobiaceae bacterium | reverse complement strand
ACAACAATCCGGTAATATCCAAAAACCTTAAACCCGTGTTTTTGAAGATAAGTTATAAAAAACTTTATAGCCAGCAAAGCAACTACAAAAGCAACAACGTTTCCAACCAGCAAAACGCCGATATTATCAGCATTAAAATGTTTGTAGTCTTTCAGCAATTTGTAGGCCGAGGCTGCCGCCATAGTTGGCACTGCCAGGAAAAACGAAAACTCAGCCGCTTGTGTGCGGTTTAACTTTTGCTGCATACCGCCGATGATGGTTGCTGCTGAGCGCGAAACGCCGGGAATCATGGCAATGCATTGAAAAAGGCCGATTATAAAAACATTTTTAAACGAGGGTTCTTTATTTTCAGCATCAGGATTGAAAAGCTTATCAACAAACAGAAAGAAAATACCGCCAAGCAGAAGCATAAGCGCCACCACGAAAACACTTTCGAGCATGGCATCAATTACATCAATAAATAAAAATCCCAGTAAAGCAGCAGGAATAAACGCAACAAGCAGTTTATAATAAAAATTGTATGACTGCAGAAACCGTTTCCAATACAATACTATTACCGAAAGTATGGCCCCAAACTGTATATTCACCGTAAATGCCTTGGTAAATGCATTCATCTCGGTACCAAGCAGTTCTTGGGCAATAATCATATGCCCGGTTGATGAAATTGGAAGAAACTCGGTAATTCCTTCAACAATGGCTATAATAATAGCTTCAACGTAAGTCATGCTAATCCTTCGGCCTTTTCATTATCGCTACAATTCCTAAACCAAACCCTACAAGGATAAGGATTGGCGAAAGCGTCAGCCTTCTGAAATCAAACATATCATCGTTAAAAACATTGGGGTCTTTTGATCCGCCACCAATCATAAGTATAAATCCGATAATTAACAGAGCCACACCGGCAAGCATTATCATATAATTTTCTTTTCCGAAAGCAAATACGGGACGGCTGCTGTCATCCGCTTTTTTTGTGGTTTCAGAAGCCACTGTTTTTATAGTTTTTGCCATTTTTCAGGTTGTTTGTACTATTTTTAATAAGGGTTGTATAGTTTATCAGGCAACAGAAGCAATGATGCGCCCTGATGCTTGTTTATTAAGTGATCAGTTTGAATACAGGTTATCAATTTTCATCCGCAGGAATTTATTTACCGCAAACAAAGTCGAAAAAGCTGAAAGCAGAATTCCCAGCACCAATATTCCGGCAAAGAAAATGGAAAATTCTTTAACATCCTGCAAAGCTGCAATTTCGGGCATACGCTGCCGGGCGACATAAAGTGTACCGGTTAAAAGCAAAATAGCTGCAACGGATGCTATAATGCCGTGAACAATGCTTTTGCGGATAAAAGGCAGGCGAATAAACGTTTCGGTAGCGCCAACCAGTTGCATGCTGCGGATCAGGAAACGGCGGGCATAAATAGAAAGTTTAATGGTATTGTTGATCAGGATGATCGAAATCACCAGCAGTATCATGCTGAAACTCAATATCACCAGTGTTATCTTGTTGATATTGGAATTTACCTGGTCGATAAGCGATTTCTGATAAACCACTTCTTTTACAAGGTTGCTGCTGAGCAATTGTTTCTCGATGCGCGCAATGCTGTCGGTATTGGCATATCCTGAGCGGAGCTGAAGATCGATGGAAGCAGGCAGAGGATTATACCCCAGGAATTGCACGAAATCCTCACCCAGTTCGTTCGAAAGTTCTTTGGCAGCCTGTTCGCGGGTGATAAATTCGGCATGTTTTACATAGCTGGTTTTTTCGAGGCGTTTCATGTAATTAAGTACAAGTTCGTCCTCCGCGCTGTCCTTAAGCATAACCGAAACGCTGATATTTTCACGCACGTACTCCGACAGTTTTTTGCCATGCAGAATAATCAATCCCAGCAATCCAAGCATAAACAACACCAGCATAATGCTGATAATACTTGTAATGTAGGAAGCTCTGAGTCTGCCGGTTCCGGCTTTTTTATCCGTCATGAAATAGTTTGATAAGCGGAAGCGAAATTAAGGAAAAATTCCTTGCTGTGCTTATGCCATTAAAAGCTTAGCATAAATTAACAGAAGCATACAATTATAATGAATAAAATCTACTTCGCCTGATAGAAATTATTTTGTTGGCTGTATGTATAGGTGATTCTTAGCTGGCACATAACTCCAAACACAAATATGGCATAAGCTGCAGGTACTATTTCTCATCAGAAACGAAAAGAAATAGAAGAATTCTCGAAAAAAAATATTTAAATATTCGAATCTATCAAATTCATATATTTGTTTTTTATTTTTGAAAATAGTTGTAATAACCAAGGTGATTGAATATGTATTTTTTTATTCAATCACAACCTTTCAAGTAATGCAAAATTATATTTACCAAGCGCTAAACATAAACCAAATCGCATGAAATCACATCTACTTATCCTGTATTTATTTTTTAGTTCATCTATATCATTTTCCCAAAATTGGAGTCAGCCAGTAAATATTTATTCAGGAGGTAATAATTATGAACCCGATTTTGCCATTGACCAGTCAGGAGTTTTTCATTGTGTATGGACCCATAAATTAGGAGTAAATTACAGGAAAATTTATTATTCAAAATCAACAGATTCAGGAATGACTTGGTCACAAGCTCAGGATTTATCACTTAATTCTACACTTTGGATGGATAACCCTCACATTATATCCGACACAAATAACGTTTTGTATGTGAGTTACGATTATAATACCGGAAATACTAATGAAACGTTAGTGGTTTTAAAAAAGTTTATTAATAACAAGTGGAGCAATTTCGAAATTATTTCGGCTGATATGCCTGGATCAATGCATAGCAGATTAGTTGTTGACAATAACAATAAACTCTATTGTTTCTGGTACAATGGGATTCTGGGGGGTAAAATATTTTACAGGACATTCTCGGACGGGATCTGGGATGAAATACGACAACCTTATTCCGGGAATAAGGATATGATTGGCTTATCAAGAGTAGTTGTTGATCGACAAAATAATCTGCACTGTGCCGGGGTGCATCACTATGAAGGACAAAGCGGTTATGACGACAGGGCTATTTATTTCAGTTTTAGTAATGGTAATTGGAATACCTTTAAACAATTAAGCGACGATACGACCTGGGAGGGCATAGATATAGCCCTTGATACATTATCTCAGCCATCTATAACCTGGGGACAATATTCTTCTGATTCCATACCTCCGCCTCATGGTACTTATGTTTCATCACGCACTGATGGAGAGAACTGGTCAATACCAATACTTCTTGCGGATAACCAAACCGAAGAACAAGCTATCGGGATTGATTATTTTAACCAGAAATACATTTTTGATAATGAGAAAACAGGAATGACTTTTCAACAGGTATGCCATATACAGACTAGAAATGGTTGGGTATCGGAAGTTGTAAAGCAAGATAATTATGGCTTCTTTAATCATAAGATTTTGAAGAATGGAAATAAGATGTGTGTAATTTATCTTAAAGTAGATACTGTAATAGGCTCAAGTGCATTTTCTACGGTTCAATTTATCGAACATCAGATTGCTCTCGGTTTTGGAGACTCGCAAACTAATATTTCAGATATAAGTATTTATCCAAACCCACTTACAACCGAATCAATAATTTCATTTCGTTTGGAAATGAGATTAGATATAACACTTAGTATTTATAGTATAAATGGGATTTTAAAGAAAACACTATTATCTGGCAGTAATACATCTGGCAATTATAGCATTTTATGGGATGGGAGAGATAACAAAGGAAAGGAGGTAAAATCTGGTCTGTATTTAATTCAGTTTCAGGTTGGGAAAAATCGTATAATAAACCCGTTAATTGTAATCCACTAATTT
>CAZBZA010000360.1:0-3851 GCA_964495865.1 uncultured Lentimicrobiaceae bacterium | reverse complement strand
GAAGAACAACCCCTGAAATCATTAAGGGGATTCAAGCGGGTACATATAGTTAAAAATAAAGACACAAATGTTGAACTGTCCTTAAAGATTGAAGATTTGAAGTATTTTAGTGTACAAAGGAATGATTTTGTAGTTGATCCTGGTCGCTACGAAATCTTGATTGGATCTTCGAGCGAAGATTTCAGGCTAAAGGGAATGATCAGGGTTAACTGAAATAAGAGTTATAAATAATCGCTAAATATAAAACGCTATTAAATGAGATTACCTAAAAACTTCTTTTCCCTGCTTTTGTTTTTTATAGCATCTATAACTCGTGCACAAACATATAAACCAGTTGAACTCTGGTACACCCAACCGGCAAAAGAATGGTCATCCGAGGCCTTACCAATTGGCAACGGACGCATGGGTGCCATGTTTTTCGGTGGTGTTGAAAAAGAAGTAATTCAGTTTAACGAGCAAAGCCTCTGGTCAGGCGATAATAACTGGGACGGCGAATACGAAACCGGGGATCATGGTTTTGGTTCTTACAGGAATTTCGGTGAGATTGTTATCCATTTTGCGAATAGAGATGAAGCGAAAGACTATCAGCGAAAATTAGATCTGGAAACTGGTGTTCACACAACCAGTTATATACAGAATGGCATAATATTTTCCCGCGAAGCATTTGCCAGTTTTCCCGATCAGGTGATGGTATTCCGGTATTCGTCATCAAAAAAAGGATCGTTTTCCGGTAAAATTTCTTTGCATTCAGCACAGGGGGCCAAAACAACCTCAACAAATAACAGCCTGTATTTTAACTGTGAAATGCCAAATAAACTAAAATACGCGGCTGTTATTCATTTTCAATATGATGGAGGGAAAACCAGGGTTGAAGGGGATTCTCTTGTTTTCGAAAAATGCAATTCCATCACACTTTTGGTTAATGCACGCACCAATTACAAAGCGGATTTTAATTCCGGATGGCGGGGAGCTGATCCTTTGCCTGTAATTGAAAAGGAACTAAAAACTGCCGGATATCTTACCTATAAAAAACTCCTCGATAATCATCTGAATGATATTACAAAACTTTCAAAAGCTGCTCACATCGATATTGGAAACTCTGAAACATCTGTTCTTGCCCTTCCAACGGATGAACGGTTAAAAAAATATTCGTCAGGTGGAAAAGATCCTGACCTGGAAGAAATTATGTTTCAATACGGACGATATCTGCTGGTTAGTTGTTCGCGTCCCGGCGGTCTTCCGGCCAATTTGCAGGGGTTGTGGAACAACAGCAATACGCCTCCGTGGGCAAGCGATTACCACAGCAATATCAATCTTCAGATGAATTACTGGCTGGCTGAATCTACTAACCTTAGCGAATGTCACGTTCCTTTGATTGAGTTTATTGATGGCTGTCGTCCATCGTGCCGGCTGGCGACAAAAAAAGCGTTTGGCGAAACTACACGCGGTTGGACAGCCCGTACCAGTCAGAGTATATTTGGCGGAAACGGATGGGAATGGAATATTCCGGCCAGCGCCTGGTATGCGCAACATGTATATGAACATTGGGCTTTTACAAATGATAAGGAATATTTAAAACAAACTGCATATCCAATCGTGAAGGAAATCTGCGAGTTCTGGCAGGACCGCCTGAAAAGGATGACCGATGGAACACTTATGGCACCCGATGGCTGGTCGCCGGAGCATGGTCCGCGCGAAGATGGCATCATGCACGACCAGCAGATCATCTGGGATCTTTTTCAAAACTACCTCGAAATGGCCGGGACATTGCAAATTGATACTTCGTTCCAAAAGAAAGTTGCTGAAATGCAGGCTAAACTTGCGCCCAACAAGATCGGGAAGTGGGGGCAATTACAGGAATGGCAAGAGGATCGCGATGATCCGAATGATCAGCACCGTCACACCTCGCATTTGTTTGCTGTTTATCCGGGCCGGCAGATCAGTATAACAAAAACACCTGAATTCGCTGATGCTGCTATTCTTTCGCTGCGGAGCCGGAGCGGGAATTATGGTATAAATGTAAAAACTCCTTTTACCGTTGAATCAACCGTGGGCGACAGCCGCCGCTCCTGGACCTGGCCATGGCGTTGCGCTCTGTGGGCAAGGCTTGGCGAAGGAGAGCGCGCAGGTATTATGATCCGGGGATTGCTTACCTATAATACGCTGCCAAACCTGTTCTGCGACCACCCTCCTTTCCAGATGGATGGCAACTTTGGAATACCGGCAGCAATGGCCGAAATGCTATTACAAAGCCATGAAGGAGAAATTCAATTGCTTCCGGCTATTCCGGCTGAATGGGCTGCAAAAGGATCATTTACAGGGCTAAAAGCCCGTGGAGGTTTTACTGTTGATTGTTTGTGGCTTAATGGAAAAGTTATTTCTTACAAAATAAAATCAGCTAAGCCGGTTAAAGTTAAAGTGCGGGTTAATGGAGAAGTAGTTGACATTCTTTCAAACAGCTTATAGATTAACAATGCCGTAATCGTAACTACAGATTTTTCGGATATTTCGAAACATGATCCTGAAAACTAACAAATGAGAATCCCAATCTAAAATAATCTACTTACACAGCTGTATATCTGATAGTTATTATCATCTCCAAAATTTTTTTGCCTGTCGCCTAATTTAGACAAGTTGAAAATTTTAAGAGTTTTAACAAAAAGATTAAACAAAATTTGTAATCATGTGTTAATCATTAGCTAAAGACTACAGAACACCAATGATAAAGTATTCAATAAAAGATCTGGAAAAGATTACAGGAATTAAGGCGCATACCATTCGTATCTGGGAGAAAAGATACGGAATAGTAAAACCTTCGCGTACCGAAACGAACATCCGCTTTTATTCAGACGAAGATTTACGCCATCTGATGAATGTAGCCATTCTGAATAAATTTGGCTATAAGATTTCCAATATTCAGAGCATGTCGGTAGCTGAAGTAGCGAAAAGTGTTATGGAACTCTCTAACCAGGACATCGACAACGACCATCTGGTTGATAACCTGGTAATGGCAATGATTGAACTTGATGAGCAAAGATTTGATAAAATTACTTCCTCTGCCATAATTAAAAATGGTTTCGATGATACATTTGAACACTTGCTCAGACAGTTTCTTGAAAAAATTGGTGTCCTCTGGCAAACAGGAAGTGTAAATCCAGCCCAGGAACACTTTATTTCGCAGCTCATCAGGCAAAAATTAATATTGGCAATTGATGGTCAACACGAGCATAAGATCAATCACAAAACATTTCTGCTTTTTCTCCCCGAACATGAGTATCACGAAATGGCCCTTTTGTATATGTATTACCTGGTACGGAAAGCAGGCCACCAGGTAATTTACCTGGGACAAAATGTACCTTTAATCAATTTAAAAGATATTTTCGAAATACATAAAATCGACTTTCTACTCACTTCGCTTACAGCTAACCTATCTGCTGAAGAAATTTCGGAATTTTTCGGAGAATTCAAGCTTTTATATGGGAACAAACAAATATTAATGGGAGGAAGCTGCCTGCAACACAATTCTGAACTACTGCCAACGAATGCCACCTTTTTTAAATCCATCAACGAATTCACTGATTTTATATCGAAATTGTAGTTTTTGCCCACTGAAATTTTCAATTTATAACTGATACGTGCCTCATTTACTGGCTATTATATGTCATTTTTTACAATATAACATTTCATTAACATACAAAATCAACCTTTGTTCACTAATATATCGTATATTAGATACAGTTTTAAAATACTCTAAATAACTGATTTTAAATGTACAAGACTATTTTGATCAGCAACAGATAAATATTTAACAAATTTTTAACTTTATTTAGACTAAATATAAATAAAGTTGT
>CAZBZA010000359.1:0-3865 GCA_964495865.1 uncultured Lentimicrobiaceae bacterium | reverse complement strand
TTCACAATTATTATCCTGTAGCAGTAATCCTTGAGGGACCATACTCAGGATTTTTCTATTTTGTGAGCTACTCTTCTTTCAACCGGTGCATACCTTCTATCAGGTTGTGCCATCCATAAATCAGGGTTACGCGGAAAGTATCCATTTTCAGGTCTTCAGCTGCCTTGTCATTAATGCTGCTTACATAAGCTATAGTAAGCTGCATATTATCGTTTACATGGTAACCGAGCGTCCCACCAATTCCACTGTTGTTCATCGCCTCACCTTCAACTCCATCAATGGTAGCTTGTCCGCCGGAGTACCAAACGAAATCGAGTGAGCCCCACATTCTCGCCATAAAGTCACGGGTAAGATGTCCTTCAACCTGGTACATCGGTTTAGTTTCCATTTTCTTACCCATAAAATCAGTATTATCACCAAAAAGCCAGATGGCGGGTAGTGCTTCAAGCGTAGTTTGTTTGCCGGGAACCCACGATCCAAGCTGCCATACTATAGGAGCTCCGAAACGTCCATACCAGCGGTTCTGCCCGATATTAAGCGGGCTTTCATTATCGTATTCGCCTATAGGAACAGCGAGGCTTCCTATAATATCCACTGAAAAGCCGGGTTTGTACCTCAGCATATCCGGAATATTCATAATTGCTTTCGGACCAATTACATTCACTCCAAGCTGCACCATTGGATCTCCGAATCCGCGGGCCGTTTGCGTAGTTTCGAGGAGTCCGCTGCTTACGTTACTTGTAATCCGACCCATAGGAGCAATTACGGATACCATTGCTGATCGTTTAAACAAGGGTATTACACGGGCAAAGCCGGGCATAGCCATAGTTGCATTGAAATCAGATTCAGGTACAACCTGGTGAGAAGGATCCAATGGGTTTGCATTTCCACTCATGGAGGAGCCGATTACAGGAACGGCATACATTCCTGCCAGGGTCTTCCAGTAAAACCGGGGACCGTCGCCCTGGGCAAATAAGGAAGCAGGTAAAACAACACTTATTGCTACGGTTGTCAGTATTAAAATTCTTAGATATCGTTTCATAGTCTACCTGATTTATTTTTTAGGTTCGGCTGTCATGTCTGCAGGCGGAATAAATTGCTTAATATTGAGAAGCGGAGGATAGCCATCCTGAACAGGGACCCTTGGAGGTAATTGATCTTCCAGTGTTTCAAAAACAGTACGATCGGGTAGTATCACATTATTTTCCTTCGCATACTTGTCCCAAAGTATCAGCATTTCTTTTAGCTTATCAGGGTTTTGATCCGCTAAGTCATTTCGTTCGGCAGGGTCTTGAGCGATGTTAAACAATTCCCAATCCGACTTACCAATCGGTTTTATCTCCCAGCGTATTTTCCAGTCGCCTTGCCTTAACGCACGGTTACCAAAAACCTCCCAGGCGATGTAATCCTTATCGGTTCGTGGAGAAGCAGCTTGCCCATTCAGTACAGGAAGCCAGGATTTACCCGCTAATTTGGGTTGAGCCTTGCCTTTAAAGTTGTCGGGATAGTTTGTACCGGCTACTTCGAGCAAGGTCGGCATAATGTCAGCCACGAACATGGTGCCATGGTTGATGCTGCCCTTCGGCAGTTTGTTGATTGGGCCACTTACTACCAATGCATTCCTTATGCCGCCTTCGGCCATCCAGCCTTTGTACTGACTGAAGGGAGTCATTGAAACCTGCGCCCAGCCCGGACCATAACCCACGTAAGAGTTTGGTTCTCCCCATGCATTGGGATGGTTGTTTGACCATTTGGAGGCAAAAAACAGGGAATTGAGTGTGCCGGGTGTGCCACCTATCATGGCGCCCAGGTCGGTGCCTTCAGCACCGTTGTCACCAAATACTATAAAGATAGTGTTTTCATACTCTCCGATTTCTTTCAGATGGTCAATTAACCTTCCAATATGATAATCCAGGTTTTCAACTAAACCGGCATAGAGTTCCATTTTCTTCCCAACCAGGGCCCTGGCTGCAGGAGCCAGAATGGAATAATCAGGGACGTACCACATTCGCTCGGCGAGTTGGGTATTTTCCGGTACGATGCCGAGTTCCTTTTGCTTTTTCAGTCGTTCTTGTCTTACCATATCCCAACCTTTGTCATACTCACCCACATGGCGGTTTCTCCAATCTTTGGGCAGGTGGTATGGATCGTGAGGCGCCTGATGAGACACGTAGGCGAAGAAGGGTTTGCCATCTTTTTTTCCCTCATCGATGAAACTTATCAGTTTATCCGTATAAGTTTCCGTGGCATAATAGTTTTTAGGAAGTTTGGTCAGGTATTTTCCATCTTCTGTAAACACTGAAGTAGGATTGAGGGCTGTCATATTGGTCATGTCCCAATAGCTTCCCATGCCATCAAGGAGAGTAAAATCCCTTTCAAAACCACGGGCGGCCGGAATATAATCCGGTGCCTTACCCAGGTGCCACTTGCCAACCATATAGGTGTGGTACCCTGCATCTTTCAACAATTGAGGCATGGTTGCCAGGTTGGTACTCAAATGCCCTTCGTACCCTTCTTTCCCCATTTGGTTGGGGGCGGTCCACTCATCCATGGCACCCAAACCATTGAGGTGCGTATCCTGCCCCGACAATAGCATAGACCTTGTAGGGGAGCAACTGGCATGTGTGTAGAAATTTGTAAAACGAACACCTTCTTTTGCGATGCCATCTAAATTGGGCGTTTTGATCTCGCTGCCAAACATCCCCATATCCGAATAGCCCATGTCGTCGGCAAGAATAATAACGATATTGGGCCGTTTCGCAGTTGTACCGGCTTTAGATTCTACTGATTGCGCTTTTGCTTCTCCATAGAGGAGCAACGATCCTGTGAGGATAAAAAGTAAAAGAATTTTCATATATTTAACATTATTAGCACGTTACCAGTTAAGAATATAAATTATTGCACTGCAATCACGATGAATTCCCACTTTCAACCCATCCCAAATTCCAAGTACCGGACTCCAGAAAGTACTTTGAGCAGAATTTAGTTTTTAAAATTCCGGGCTCTGAACCTTAGCAATTTTCAAATGTACGATATTATCCAGTGAAAAGTGTGAGTTTTTGGGATATTTATTTTGAACAAAATTAAGTATTCGGCAACAACATTCCATACTCCTTTATAGGTATTTTTACTGAGTAGTTTGACAAAAACTTTAACTAAAACCATCCGAAAACTATTGATAATTGTATATTTTTTAACAAATTAGCACTCTATATTTCCTGTTTAAAATAATTAATTTTTATCAAGTATCTTGTGTAACTATTTGATAATAAGTGACTATTAAACGTAATGACATATTAAATCACATAACTATTTTTGTAATTATGACATTTGTAATGAAAAGCTTAAACATTTTATTTAGATTTACCCTCTCATTTAGTAGATAAATCCGCAAATGAAAGAGAGCACTTCCGATTATAACATATACTTTAAACTCATAGAAAAATATGGACCTACAGGATTTGCCGGCATTGATCCGAATGACCCGCTGATGATTGAGGCTGAAGAAATCATGGATAAGAATGATCAGTTTTTTTATTTCGGTGACCTTATTCTCTTTCAAATCATGTATACCAGCAAGCGAAGCATGGATATGCTTGGTGTAGAACCTTCCGAACTGAGTCCACTCAGATTTTACAAGGCAATACACCCCGATGAAATGGAAAGAAATGTTCGTTATAAGAATATTTTAATGAAAACCGCGCATAACCTGTTTCTGGCAGAGAAAGGACATAAGTTATTATCAACCAATTTCCAGGTAAAAAATGCTTCAGGAAAATATATCAATGTATTATCGCAGTTTTTCGTCTTTTACAGTGAGGTTCCCTATAAATCAGTTTTTGTTTTCAAAGTCCACACCAATATC
>CAZBZA010000358.1:0-3870 GCA_964495865.1 uncultured Lentimicrobiaceae bacterium | reverse complement strand
TAGTTGAAATTCTTGAGAAAAAGTAACTCTCGCGGCTATTAACGTTTTAACAAATACAGTATTAAAGTCTCATCCACAATTGGCAAACAAATCTCTAAATTTCTCAGGATTTTAGAGCAGGTCTGGATTCTTGCAAATGAGAAAAAAGTTTGCTGTAAACTTATTTTTATGAATTTTTTAGCTCCCGCATAAAAATATTCACTTTGCAGTAATACCACTTTTGCTTTGCGAAAAACCTCTTTTGCCATAATTCACACCTCTTTCGCCTTTGTTCGCATGTCTTTCGCCTTTGCTCGCACGTCTTTTGCCATTGTTCACACGTCTTTTGCCGTTGTTCGCACGTCTTTCGCCATTGTTTACACATCTTTAGCCATTGTTCGCACGTCTTTTGCCATTGTTCGCACGTCTTTTGCCGTTGTTCGTACGTCTTTTGCCATTGGTACCGGTTCTTTTGTCAGTAGTACCGGAACTTTTGTCAGGCGATACAAGTCTTTTGCCATTGTTCGCACGTCTTTCGCCATTGTTTGCACTTCTTTCGCCATTGGTGCACGTTCTTTTGTCAGACGTATAGGCCCTTTTACATGCGATGTACATTGTTAGTGCGCGAACATCTCATTGAAGGTAATTCTTTCGCCATGCGTCATTCATAAATGACTTCAATTTCATAGCCTCAATACTAAATATAAAGTGGCTACCTTTCGATAACCACTTTTAAAAAAAATATTAGGAGTGAGTGCTATACTATGACAGCCCTATCGTCTCCCCTTCAGCGCTCGACCATTCGTAATTATACAATCCGTCGAGCAGCGTTTCTGTTTTTCTTCGGGCGAAAGGACGTTATATTTTTGTTTTTCCTCTTGCAGCTTTCTTTGCTTTTCCTCCTCTACGCGGTGGATTTCTTCGAGATAGGTATCTTCCATACGTTTTTTGAGGTACTCGGTTGCAACGGTGGGGAAAAGTTCGAGCAGGGATTATATATACGAAGGAAATACAGAGAAGAGCTTTTCGCACACGTGTCAGAAAATAAGTTGCGCGCGAAGAGGAGACAGCTGCAATTTTTTGTTTATAAAATGTTAATAACTAAATTGATTTTATTTTTTTTACACATTTGAGTATTGTAAGTATATTTGTGTATTAAATTCGTTCTATAATTTGTTAATTAAATAGTTTTTTAAACACTACTCTTTTAAAAAAAAAGAAACTTCATCTGAATCCTGATAGTATTTTATAAACTATTTCTCATCAACAAAACCCTTTAATAGAAGCTTAAAATATACCTGTTGCAATGTAAATAATTAAAACCTACCCGTAAAAGAAAGGAGCAGAACCCAGGCAGGCCCACGCAATATAACTGATTGCATAGCGCAATCACGTTGAGAACTATTTACAAAACAATAGAAATAAACAAATCAATATATGTTTAACCGCCTTGTATTACCGGCAAGGGGGAGATGGCTGCCTAAACCCTAGGAAGTTTTGCAGCAACCGCTCCCCTGCCACCGGTAACAAGTGCAAAATTAACCTAAAATGAGAAAACTTAAACAAGTAATTTGTGCATTATCAATTGTAGCATTGGCAATTAGTGGATGTAAAAAAGATTCTTCCCTTCAAGATGTACAATCCTTATCCGCATCCGATCTGAAATTTGCGCAAATGATCACTGGATTTAAACATGCCAGTAACAGTAATTTGAAAAGTGGCGAGAGAATGAGCGTTGATAGTGCAGTATGGTATATAGAAGCCACTGCAAATTATACCTATGGTGATGGGTCAAAAGAAATAGAAGAAACAGCAGTTGATTCAACTTATATTCTTTTGGCAATAGATTCTGAAAACAAGGCATTAATAACTGATGTTTGGAATTCATATGTTCAAATGGTTGATAGCATACGAACGTATTATCAATCATTGACACATAGCGAAAAACAACTTATTGCAATTGATGTTGAAGCTGTAGAGATATCTGGTTCAAACCTCGTACTTAAAGCAACTTCTACTTTTGCTGTAGGCATTTTTCTGCCAACGTATCAATGTTCTTTCGATCCTAATGGCCCCGGCTGGAAACCCGTTGGTGCCTGGGGAGGACCTAATGGCGGCACTTGTGACGGACAATACCCGGATAGGGATGCTGCTACAGAGATAAAGCGAAAAATAACCCAGTGCATGCCTGTACCGGCTGGGAATGTTGTTTATTCTGAAGTTGAAACTAATAACTATTTTGGTGGCTTTCCGGTTCCGGGATTTACTGGGAATACTAACTTTATGGGGTATTATCTGTATACAAGTAAAAGTTGGTTGCCTGGATTTAACCATTGTCTCACACCTGAAGAATGCAATTTCTATTTAAATGGAACTAAACACGTGATCAACGATACTCCTGCAAATGGAGGTGTCAGACCTGACGAAAAGGTATTAATAGGAGTTCAAGTTAGAGGATGGATTGACCTTTCAATTCCTAGTACTGATGTTCATCTGGTACAACCAACATATGGAATACCTCATATTACAATCAATCCTCCTACACCTCTATAGATTTTTAATGCAAAAATCCCTGGAAGAAACAAGCTGAAAGCGAATTTCCATCCAGGGGTTTAATTTTTTGCACTTAACCTTTTTAAATCAATAACCCATGAAACAAAGACTGCTAATCACAATATTCTTCTTTTCTCTTGGTATACAATTATTTAGTCAGAATAGCTATCAGTTAGTTATCAGCAGCAACAATGATGAAGTATGCCGCGATCTCGCCATTTTGCCTGATGGTGGTCTTATTATGACTTATATATCACGGATTGAATATTCTTCCGCGTTTTCCTGTCATATTATACGGATAAATGCTTTGGGTGAAATAATAAATGATGTTTCCATATCAAATCCTGATGGAGATTGCATTATTCATAATATTTTATCTATTGGTGGAGGCAGTTTTCTTGGGTTAGGTGAGTGGAAACACCAAGGCGGAAATTCTGAAATATGGTATATTGGCTTCGATACAAATCTATCCATTCAATGGGAAAAAAAATACCTGATCCAGGCTAATTGGATAGCAAGATTGCATTCTTTTATTGATTCAAATGGGTACATTGTTAGTGGAGCACAAATATCGCCGGTTCAATGGATTTTAAATAGTGGAATGTTATTCATAACTGCAACACCAAGTGGTGATACCTTACAATCAGTTTATAAATATTCAGGCGATTATTATCCAATATTTGATTTCTTTAACCAGGGAGCTAATTATAAAGCATTAGCCAGAGAAAATATTTACTCTTTGTCGAGCATTCTCACTTTAGATAGTAGTTTAAATATTATTTCCTCCTATCCGATTCCGTATCAGATATCAAATTGTATGACAGGTAAACCAATATCTGATACATCCATGTATATTGCTGGTAACGGAATTGATGGTGTTGCAGGTAATGATATTGGCATTGTCAAACTTAATAGCCCTAACACCCTTTCGTTATCCAACCATTTTGGAATGGCAGGCGATACCGTTGATTATGGTGGAGCTGATCAAAGCATGGATTTTATTGATCCGAATAATATCTTCGTTGCTGGTACATCCAATATTGACCTTACTTATGGCTATTACAGTACTGCACCAGCCTGGTATAACCTTAGCAATCTCGATTCCTTATTAAACATACGTTGGACAAAATATTATTTTGGTGATGCCTGTTATGTGCTACGAAATGTAACTGCAACTCCCGATGGTGGTGTAATACTTTCAGGAACTCGTTATGATTATGAAAACCCGGGAAATAAACTTGATATCTGCATTCTTAAAGTTGATCATAATGGCCTATTCACGGGATTAGAAGAAAATCCCCAAGCCAAAACCCACGATGCCATTATTTATCCCAATCC